>NZ_CP068230.1:4895000-4924764 GCF_009183365.2 Shewanella algae | reverse complement strand
TTACTTATCCCCAAAAGATCGCCTCGAAAGGAGGGTATTCTATAGTGAGATCTGAATAATCGCTATCCTTTAAGTGTAATTATCCCCAGCCGGATCCCAATCATCAGATCCACCGGATCCGGATCGATCCACCAAGATCCACTATTTGGTGAAGCGGTTAAAATCCCGCTTTATAAAGCGATCCACCCTGATCTATAATCAGCGACCGCCGATCTGCCAAGAGATCAATGGATCCACAAGATGTAGTGTCCGTACACAGAGTTATCCACATCCTGTGGTGAACTCTGCTCTACAGATCGCGAAAATGCCGAGATAAATTACCTTGAGAAGGGCTACGCGTGTTGACTGCTCTGACTAAAGTGATTACAATTCGGCCTCTTTTTTGCCCTTACCTCGTACGAGAGATAAGGTAAATTCACTAACAAAGACGGATTGCCATCATGAGTAAACGTACTTTTCAACCTAGCAACCTGAAGCGCAAGCGTTCTCACGGCTTCCGCGCTCGTATGGCTACAGCGAACGGCCGTAAGGTACTGGCTCGTCGCCGTGCCAAAGGTCGCGCTCGTCTGTCTGCTTAATTGCGAGTAGACAACTAGGTGACTCGTTACACCTTTACGCGGGAGTTACGCTTGCTAACTCCCGCGCAATTCAAAACTGTATTTACCAACCCCATTAAAGCCTCCTCAGCTGAAATAACCCTGCTTGCTGTACCCAATGAGATGCAACATCCGCGTCTTGGACTTACTGTGGCCAAACGCCATGTAAAGAGAGCCAATCGACGCAATCGCATCAAGCGGGTGATCCGAGATAGCTTCCGCCTTAATCAACATGATTTACCTCCACTGGACATAGTGGTGCTGGTTCGCGGCGGTGTGCTGGATATGGATAATGAACAGCTCAGAAAGCTGGTAGAAAAGTTATGGCGCAAACTCAGTCGCCGTTTCAATGGCTGATAATCAAGGCTATCAGAGCCTATCAACTCCTTATCAGCCCACTGCTGGGGCCTCGCTGTCGCTTTAATCCAACCTGCTCTCACTACGCCATAGAAGCTGTGCGAGTGCACGGAACGATTAAAGGGAGTTGGTTTGCAATCAAACGCATATTAAAATGTCACCCTTTACATCCGGGCGGCAGTGATCCCGTCCCCCCTAAAAATGACAGGTGTAATAAATAGGCTATGGAATCTCAACGCAATTTACTGCTTATCGGTCTGCTGTTTGTCAGCTTCTTGCTGTGGCAACAGTGGCAAACCGATAAAGCACCCAAACCCGCTGTAACTGAAAATACAGTTGCCACTTCCGTTCAAGAGACAACTCACAGCGCTGACGTTCCGGTTGCCAAATCAGGCATGCCAGGAGAAACGGCCGTGGCGTCCAAAGATCTTATCAGGGTCACCACAGATCAACTGGATGTGCTGATCAACCCTGTCGGTGGTGACATAGTGCATGCAGCTCTGGTTTCTCACAAACTGGAACTGAACAAAGATGAACCGTTTGTCCTGTTGGAACAGAAACCCGGTTTTGTTTACATAGCCCAGAGTGGCCTGATGGGCAGCGGCGGTACTGACAGTGTCAATAGCCGTGCCACCTATTCTGCCAGTGCCAAGGAATTCACCCTTGCCGATGGCCAGGATACACTGTCGGTTCCTTTGAGTTACACAGCAGCAAACGGCGCCAAGTACACCAAGATCTACACCTTCCACAAAGGCCAGTTTGCCGTGGGAGTTGAATACAAAATTGACAACACCACTTCTGAGCCGCTGCAGGTTCAGATGTACGGTCAGATTAAACAGACCATCAAACCTTCCGATAGCAGCATGATGATGCCAACTTATCGTGGTGCCGCCTTCTCAACTGCCGATATCCGCTACGAGAAGTACAAGTTTGACGATATCCAGGAAAAGGATCTGGAGAAGGAAACCAAAGGTGGCTGGGCCGCCATGCTGCAACACTACTTTGTGTCAGCCTGGGTTCCACCAAAGAATGAAACCAACACCATATTCACCAGAGAGAGCTCAGGAACCGCCAACATTGGCTACCTGGGTGAGCCAAAGACAGTAGCCCCGGGCACTGAAATGACCCTGAGCGCCGACTTCTACGTAGGTCCAAAGGATCAAGCCGCCCTGTCCGAGCTGTCTGATACCCTTAACCTGGTTGTAGATTATGGCTTCCTCTGGTGGCTGGCTGTACCCATCTACAAGCTGCTGATGTTCTTCCAGTCAATAGTGGGTAACTGGGGCTTGGCCATCATACTGATCACCCTGACGGTGCGCGGTATTCTGTTCCCGCTGACCAAGGCGCAATACACCTCCATGGCCAAGATGCGTAACCTGCAACCAAAACTGCAGGAGCTGAAGGACAAATTCGGTGATGATCGCCAGAAGATGGGCCAGGCTATGATGGAGTTGTACAAGAAGGAAAAAGTGAACCCTATGGGTGGCTGTCTGCCTATCTTGCTGCAAATGCCTATCTTTATTGCCCTTTACTGGGTACTGATGGAAGGTGTTGAACTGCGTCATGCGCCGTTCATGCTGTGGATTGACGATCTGTCGGTACAGGATCCTTACTACATTCTGCCGCTGCTAATGGGTGTTTCCATGTTCCTGATGCAAAAAATGCAGCCAATGGCACCGACCATGGATCCTATGCAGCAGAAGATGATGCAATGGATGCCGGTCATCTTTACTGTGTTCTTCCTCTGGTTCCCATCCGGTCTGGTACTCTACTGGTTGGTGGGTAACATAGTTGCCATTATCCAGCAGAAGATTATCTATGCCGGCCTGGAGAAAAAAGGCTTAAAATAAGCCGATTTTGGGTCAAATGATCAAGGGCGGCCTAAGGGTCGCCTTTTGCTTTTATAAATACGTTTTCAAGGGTTAATGCAGTGACAACAGATACTATCGTGGCGCAGGCCACCGCTCCAGGCCGCGGTGGTGTAGGCATAGTCAGAGTCTCGGGGCCCAAGGCCCAAGCCGTTGCACAGGCATTGCTGGGCCATCAGCCCAAGCCAAGATATGCCGATTACTGTGACTTCAAGGGAAGTCAGGGAGAAGTGCTGGATCAGGGGATCGCCCTGTTCTTCAAAGGCCCCAATTCTTTTACCGGTGAAGACGTACTGGAACTTCAGGGCCATGGTGGTCAAATCGTCATGGACATGCTGATTAAGCGAGTCCTCGAAGTCGAGGGGATCCGCTTGGCACGCCCTGGGGAGTTCAGCGAGCAGGCCTTTATGAATGACAAGCTGGATCTGACCCAGGCAGAAGCGATTGCCGATCTTATCGATGCCACCAGTGAACAGGCCGCCAAGAGCGCGCTGCAATCACTCCAAGGCGAGTTTTCCCGCGAAGTGCATGAGTTGGTGGAACAGGTTACCAATCTGCGTCTTTATGTCGAGGCCGCCATCGACTTTCCCGATGAAGAGGTGGATTTCCTCTCCGACGGTAAGATTGCCAATGCCCTTTATCGCATCATAGATAAACTGGACTTGGTACAGGCCAGTGCCAAACAGGGCGCCATCATCCGCGAAGGGATGAAAGTAGTGATAGCCGGCCGCCCCAACGCCGGTAAGTCCAGTCTGCTCAACGCCCTGGCGGGAAAAGAGTCGGCAATTGTCACCGAAATAGCCGGCACTACAAGGGATGTATTGCGGGAGCATATCCACTTGGATGGCATGCCACTGCATGTCATAGACACAGCCGGCCTGCGCGACACCACTGACACAGTGGAACAGATAGGGATAGAAAGAGCCTGGGCCGAAATCACCACCGCCGACAGAGTGCTGTTTATGGTAGATGGCACAGAAACCCAAGCGATTGATCCCCATGAAATCTGGCCGGACTTTATTGATCGCCTGCCGGAAAACCTCGGCGTCACTGTGGTACGTAATAAGGCGGATCTGACCGGTGAGTCACTGAGTCCCAGCGAAGAGAAAGGCTATGACGTCTTTAGGATCTCAGCCAAAACCGGGCTCGGGGTCGATGCGCTGAAACAGCACCTCAAGAACCTGATGGGCTATCAAAGTAACCTGGAAGGCGGTTTTATCGCCCGTCGCCGTCACCTGGAAGCCCTGGAAGTCGCCGGTGACCATCTGCAGCAGGGCAAAGTACAGCTGGAAGTCTATCAGGCAGGTGAGCTGCTGGCCGAAGAACTGCGCATGACTCAACAGGCTCTGGCCGAGATCACAGGCCAATTTACCTCAGACGATCTCCTGGGAAGAATTTTTTCCAGCTTCTGTATCGGCAAGTAAAGTGGGCAAACAACGGAAAACAACAGCAAACAATGAAAGATAAGCCACTGACTTTATTATTTCCGTTTGTTGCCAAATCTAGTCCCCAGTTGGGCTCCATGACATGCTACTCGCACTGATTGGGGCCCAAGTGGAGTCTAAAATAAAAATTTCTATTTAAAAAACTGATGACATCATGCTCACTAGGCTTAGTTTATGACTATGGCTACACCACAAATACACTAGGTGAACGCTAAAATAAACGTAAGCGCAGCTAAGAAACCTTAAACCTGTACGTTCACTACAAACCTAAAACACCCACCCAGCGCCAACACAACAAAGACCATATACTTCTCGCCGAAGAAACCATTAAGAGTAAACGGCTGGTTGAATAGCGATCCCCAAAGCATGGATTTGAGTAGCTAATCAAGTGGTCAGCTAAATAGCAGTCCCTAAATGTAGTTCGCTGAGTATCGAAAATAGAAGTGAACTCTGCTCGATCTGAGCTATCGCCAAACTGAAAATTTCACCGAACACAGTGAAAATGCATCTCCTACATATTTATCGGAAAATAACCTTAACGAATTGATTAATCTGATGTCATCATACTAATGAATTAATCCTTCAGGGTGTATGCCTGAGTAATTTTTATTCCCAAGGGCAATTGAGTCATCGAAGGATTGATCTAATAATAACCGCTAAATAACTATCAATTGCTTCAAGGGGTTGAAGCTATATACCACGAAAATTTCACGGGCACAGTATGACTTGGTATAGCTCTAATTGCCATTGCAGCCAAATCAACAAACCCTGAGGCGGAACACTGCCAAGGCTGGTGGCTTGAATGCTTACAACGAGACGGCTTCAAAGGCCAGTGCTCGTAAGTAACCAGCACAAGTAAGGATAAAGGCCATTGTTATAAATGGCCTATTCCTGTTTCTGGATAAATAACTTAGTCCTTCAGAGGGTTGTAGAATGTCATTTCGCTTGATGCCATCGTTTTCAAAGTCAACTTTCACCCGCGTCGCGCTCGGTGTGTTCCTTTTGGGAACTACCTCCATTTTGATGGCAGACGAGAGTGGCGAACCAGCGCAATTACTGATGGACAGGTTCCCCAAGCCCCATGAGATAGAGCTTGCGCGCCAAGGTGTGGCCGAGGCCAATATCAATAAGCCTTGGGAAAAATCTTGCCCCTATCGAGAGCTAACAGGCACTGCCGAGGCAGAGGACGAGTTTTTCTTTCGCTACCAACGTTGGGACGACTGTGTGTCTGCGGGTGGTTCGGCCAGCATCTACAGCGAGGCGTTCTTCCAGAATCATCAACGACAACCTAAAGATCAGGTACCTTGGGAGTCTTACAGGGATGGCAGCATATTTCTTCTCGAGCCATCCGATTTCGAAAGAGTCACAGGTTACTTGAGACAGTATGCCCTGAAATCTGCAGAGGAAAATTGGCGCTTGTTTGAGGGACGGGATGCTGCCGCGGCAAGTGACTTGGTGGAGAAGAAATTCTGGCAATGGTGCTCTGCCGAACCTTTGACTTTGTGGAAGGCAGAATATCAGTAGCAGGCGTACCCACACCCAAACAACAAATTTAATTTAAATAGAGACATCAGGCCTGTCAGGTGGTGAGTCTCACGGATCAAGATGATCCGCCACCTTGGCAGTAGTCTCAGCGATATTGCATATATCTTTGATGAACCCAGCGTCGGGCTGCATGCCCGCGATGTCCGTCAACTCGCCAATTTACTCACTCGCCTGCGGAATAAGGGAAATAGTGTCCTCATAGTTGAACATGACCCAGATGTAATTGCCATTGCCGATCATGTTATCGATATGGGCCCTGGGGCCGGAGAAGCGGGTGGTCAGGTAGTTTATCAAGGCCCTTTTATAGGGCTCAAACAAGCAGATACCATGACAGGCCAAGGCTTGCACCGAAAAAGTTCTCCAAGAGTATCACAGCGTAAAAACTCAGGTTGGCTCAAGCTTGAGCATCAGTCTATGTTCAATGTTCATGATCTGTCGGTCGATATTCCCCTCGGGGTCGTAACTGTGGTTGCCGGTGTCGCCGGCTCGGGGAAATCGACGTTAGCCAATAGGATATTGCCCCGCCTTTATGCAGACGTGGTGGTGATTGATCAAGACGAACTTCGCGCATCCTCCCGTTCAACCCCTGCCAGCTATCTCGGTATCCTGGATGATATCCGTCGCCATTTCGCCAGGCAGAGTGGCAAAGCTGTCGGTCTATTCAGTAACAATGCAGCCGGAGCTTGCCCTGCATGTAAAGGACGAGGTGTTGTACGCACAGATCTTGCGTTTCTTGAAACTATTGAGTCTATGTGTGAAACCTGCCAAGGTTCGGGATACAGCGGGGAAGCCAGCACCATTCGAGTCGCTGGAAAATCTATCGTTCAGATAATGAACATGCGCCCGCAAGAGGTTCTGCAGGTATTCAAGCACCAGACGAAAATAGTAAATGCACTGACACGCCTGATTCAGGTAGGACTCGGCTACATACAGATAGGTCAGCGGCTGTCCACTTTATCCGGAGGTGAAAGGCAGAGACTCAAACTGGCAGCAGAACTGGAACGAAGCGGAGGCATTTATGTCTTTGATGAACCCACCTCCGGTCTGCATATGGCCGATGTCGAGCGCCTGCTCGAACTGTTTACCTTACTCGCAGATCAAGGAAAAACAGTGATAATCGTCGAGCATAATCTTGAGATGATAGCCAATGCCGACCACGTAATAGAAATGGGCCCGGGAGCCGGAAAACATGGCGGAAAGATAATCTATCAGGGCCCTCCGTTAGGAATGCTGACTTCCGCGACTTCGGTCGCAGGCCCTTTTTTGGAGGAGCAGATGTCAGGGAAACATGAATTACTTAGGGCCTAGCGCTCGGCAATCACAAAGCTGGCGACCATAGGATTGTGATCCGACACTTCTGTTTCCGGCACATACAGCTCTTTGGGTTTCAATCCTCGATAAAAGAGATGATCCAAAGGATACCCCAGAACTCTTACCCTGTTATCCTCGCCAAAATGAGCCTCATCCAATCCCAAAGAGGAAGCGAAGGCGGCCAGCAGCATACTGCGTTCCTCACTCCAGGTATTGAAATCACCCGCCAGAATAATAGGCCCCACTACTCTTTCCTCAGCCAGGGCTTCAGTCAAAGACTTAAGTTGCTGCCGATATTCTTCGATACCGACACTGAAGTTGATTCCATGGACATTGACCACAGTCAATAATGTACCATCAGACAAAGGATATTCGGCAACCAAGGCCGTCTTGGGCAACCGCAACCAGGGCTCAAGAGTACGGTAGCCACAACTGCTCAAGGGAGCGCTGCGTGACAGATTCATCACTCCAGCCGGGGTATCCAATACACTGAAAGCATTGGCGAAACGCCAAAACCACTGCGCAGCACTCAAATAAAGATACATGCCGGGATCCAGACTGGCTTCCTGCAGCAGCACCAACTGCCTGCCTGTTGTAAAATCATCGAGACGAGAACGCCACAGGCCGTTTTGCTGCTTCTGAATATTCCAGATCAACACGCCAAACTCACCATTCTTATCCAGCGCCTTTGCCGTTGGCGTTTGGATACAGGCCGCGCCGGTATTGGAATCAACCCTATCAGATTGCAGTTGAACATTTGCCGGTACGGTAAACAACCAATGCCATCCCCCGAGTATCACCAGCAAAGAAAGCAACGGGAAGATCAGCAACCACTTCAGTTTCATATCAGCCTCAAGCGCAGAAAAAGCCTACAACAGGATCAATGCAATAGTGCTCAAACTCAGGTTACCCAAGGCTGTCTGTCACCGCAAATTGGATTAATATGGGCCGATTAAATCAAGGCGCCAGGCGCTACATACAGAGAGGATTATCATGGCGAAAGTCGAAGTATTAGTCGGAACCACCTTGGGAGGAGCCGAATATGTCGCCGAAGAACTCATCAATAAGCTTGAACAAAACGGCCACCAGACAAGCCTGTACTTAACCCCACAGTTGGAGCAACTGGATCCCAAAGCCCTTTGGTTGATCGTTTCCTCCACCCATGGGGCCGGCGATCTTCCGGACAATTTGCAGCCCTTCTATCAGGAATTACTCCAGTCAAACCAAAACCTGCAGGACTGTCGGTATGCTTTATGTGCGATCGGCGACTCGAGTTACGACACTTTCTGCCAAGGCCCGGAAAAGCTGCTTCAGCAACTGAGCGCCAAGGGAGCCAAGCCCTATGTGGATAAGATCCAGATCGATGTTCAGTACGATCCCGTACCGGAAGATCCAGCATTGGCATGGCTCGACGACTGGCTGCCCGAGTTATAAAATGCTTTTCAACCTGAATAAAGCATCAAGTACTCACAATTTAGATCTAACTTACCCACAGATTAAGTCTAAAAAACATAACTCTGTGGATAATACTTTATTTTGATCTGATCAATCTTTGTATGAATCAGATCCTCGATACCGCCCAGATCCACCTTGTGGATAAGATCGCGATCTATCCCCAGCTTTAATGGAGATAGATCGCCAACAGATCACAGGATCATTTTAATTTAAGCTGTTGTTTTAAATAAGCAATAAGCCTTACCCACAGCAAAGTGCGATCCTAATAGTAAACACAATAAGAAGATCTATATAAAGATCTTAAGATCTATAAGCCTGATCCCCTGCGATCCAAGAGCACAAAATAGAGCATTCACCTGCATCATTACAGATGCTAAAATGATCGGCTGATATTCCTTTTTTATCCCTTACCCAGCCAAAGGTAAATCTATGCGTTTTCATGAACGGTTTGATGTAATTGTTGTAGGTGGTGGTCATGCCGGAACTGAAGCCGCATTGGCTGCTGCCAGAATGGGTGTCAATACCCTACTCCTGACCCACAATATTGACACTTTGGGTCAGATGTCCTGTAACCCGGCTATAGGGGGTATAGGTAAAGGGCACTTGGTTAAAGAGATAGATGCCTTGGGTGGCGCCATGGCAACAGCAACTGACTATGCCGGGATCCAATTCAGAACCCTTAATTCTAGTAAGGGTCCAGCGGTAAGAGCTACCAGAGCCCAAGCGGATCGAGCCTTGTATCGGCAAAAGATCCAACAGATATTACAAAACCAACCTAACTTAAGGATCTTTCAACAGGCTGTTGACGATCTGGTTGTTGAAAACAACAGAGTCATAGGGGTTGTCACCCAAATGGGGCTGGCTTTTGAAGCTCCTGCCGTAGTGTTGACTGCCGGCACTTTCCTTGGTGGCAAGATCCACATAGGTCTGGAAAACTACAGTGGTGGTCGTGCCGGTGATCCTCCGGCGATCGCCCTGGCCCACAGACTCAGGGAGTTGCCTATTCGGGTTGGCCGTCTTAAGACAGGTACACCACCGCGTATCGATGCCCGCAGCGTCGACTTCCAGCAGATGACTGAACAGCAGGGGGATAATCCTCTTCCTGTGATGTCTTTTATCGGAGATGTGAGTCAGCATCCACAGCAAATTTCTTGCTATATCACTCATACCAATGAGAAAACCCATGAAATTATTCGTGGTGGCTTGGATCGAAGCCCCATGTATTCAGGGGTTATCGAAGGTATAGGTCCGAGATACTGTCCATCGATTGAAGACAAGATCCATCGCTTTGCCGACAAGAGTTCTCACCAGATCTTTATTGAACCCGAGGGGCTCAATACCAATGAGTTATACCCCAATGGTATCTCCACCAGTTTGCCATTCGATGTACAAATTGCCTTGGTCCGCTCGATCAAGGGGATGGAAAATGCCGAGATCATGCGTCCTGGCTATGCCATCGAATATGATTATTTTGATCCCCGAGATCTGAAAAATTCGCTGGAAACCAAATCCATAGATGGGCTGTTCTTTGCCGGTCAGATCAATGGCACCACAGGTTATGAAGAGGCCGGAGCTCAAGGTTTGCTGGCCGGCATGAATGCAGCTTTACAGGTACAAGGTAAAGACGCCTGGGCACCTAGACGGGATCAGGCTTATCTCGGTGTGTTGGTGGACGACCTCTCGACTCTGGGCACCAAAGAGCCCTATCGCATGTTCACCAGTCGCGCCGAATACCGCTTGCTGCTGCGTGAAGATAATGCTGACCTGCGCCTGACCGAGAAAGGTCGCGAGTTGGGCTTGGTTGACGATCAACGCTGGGCCAAGTTCTCTGCCAAGGTTGAGGCGATTGAATCTGAGCTGCAACGCCTGCGCAGTCAATGGATCCATGTGAATTCACCTCTGGTTGAAGCGCTGAATCCGCATCTCAATACGCCAATATCCCGCGAAGCCTCGTTTGAAGAGCTGTTGCGTCGTCCTGAGTTGGATTATGACAAGCTTATGGGGATCGAAGGCTTTGGACCGGGTCTTGAGGATCGTCAAGCCGCTGAACAGGTGCAGATCCAGGTTAAATATGCCGGTTATATTCAGCGCCAGCAGGAAGAGATCGCCAAAGCGCAGCGCAACGAAAATACCGGCCTGCCGCTGGAGCTCGATTACAACGAAGTGCCGGGCTTGTCCAATGAAGTGATCGCCAAACTCAATGCCCATAAACCGGAAACCATAGGCCAGGCTTCCAGGATTTCGGGGGTAACTCCGGCAGCCATCTCCATTTTGCTGGTGCATCTGAAAAAACGGGGATTACTGCGCCGCTCGGCCTGATACCGTGAACTATTCCAGAGCCGGGGAAGCAGTGGATGCTTCCCTTGGCCGTTTTGGGGCCGCATAATAGCCCCGCAGTATTTTTCTGGGGAGAATACCCGTGCTTGCAGCACAGTTAAAAACATATCTGGCAGAGACTGGCCTCAATGTATCGGATGAACAGCAGCAACAACTGCTCGGTTTTGTTGCCTTGCTCAACAAATGGAACAAGGCCTATAACCTGACCTCGGTGCGCGATCCTGAGCAGATGCTTATCCGGCATATCATGGATAGCCTGGTCGTCTCCCCTCATCTCAAGGGGCAGCGTTTTATTGATGTGGGTACTGGCCCTGGGTTACCCGGTATTCCGCTGGCGATTTTGAATCCGGATAAAGAATTTGTGCTGCTCGATAGCCTGGGCAAGCGGATCCGTTTTCAAAAACAGGTTCAGATTGAACTCAAATTAAAAAATATACAGTCGGTTGAGAGCCGGGTGGAAGCCTTTCAGGATCCACAAGGGTTTGATGGGGTGCTCAGTCGCGCCTTTGCCTCAGTGGCAGACATGTTAAGCTGGTGTCAGCATTTGCCGGCGCAAAATGGGGTATTCTATGCCCTTAAAGGGCAGTTGAACCCTGATGAGTTGACCGGGATCCCTGAGGGATACAGCATCAGGGAATCCATCGAACTCAAGGTTCCTAAATTGGATGAACAGAGACATCTGCTGATCATAGCTCCCCAGGTTTGAATGCCTTGCAATTGGCTGGCGTATCAAGCAACTTGATGCAAACGGAACCGGGCATCAATAACAAAATTGACAGACAAGGTGACAGTGTGGCGAGAATTATTGCCGTAGCCAACCAGAAAGGTGGCGTTGGAAAAACAACAACTTGTGTTAATTTGGCAGCCTCTTTGGCGGCAACCAAGCGGCGGGTGCTATTGATCGATCTGGATCCCCAGGGCAATGCCACCATGGGGAGTGGTGTCGACAAGTACGAAGTTGAAAACACCGCCTACGAGTTGCTGGTGGAAGAAAAGAGTTTTGACGAAGTCGTTGTGCGTAACACAGCCGGGAAATACGATCTCGTTGCCGCCAACGGTGATGTGACTGCCGCCGAAATCAAATTGATGGAGTTCTTTGCCAGAGAGATTCGCCTGCGCAATGCCTTGGCAAAAGTACAGGATGAGTACGACTTCATCTTTATCGACTGCCCTCCTTCGCTGAATATGTTGACAGTAAACGCCATGTCGGCGGCCGACTCAGTACTGGTTCCCATGCAGTGTGAGTACTATGCCCTGGAAGGCTTGACCGCCCTGATGGATACTATTTCCAAGCTGGTGGCCATGGTCAATCCCAAACTCGGGATCGAGGGGATACTGAGAACCATGTACGATCCCCGAAACCGTCTGGCCAACGATGTTTCCGATCAGCTGAAACAGCATTTCGGTGACAAGGTTTACCGCACTGTTATCCCAAGAAATATTCGCTTGGCCGAGGCGCCGAGTTTTGGCGCACCGGCGATGTACTATGACAAGAGCAGCGCCGGCGCCAAGGCTTATCTGGCTTTAGCCGGCGAAATTATTCGCCGCTCCGAACAGAACCAGCAAGCGAAACAGGCATAAAGGAATGAGCATGACACCGAAAAAACGGGGGCTGGGCAAGGGCCTGGACGCACTTTTGAGTACCAGCCATGCGGCGAGCAAGAAGCGTGATGATGCCGAGCAATCCAAGGTTGATGCCGGCGAAACTCTGCTTACCCTGGATGTGGATCTGCTGCAGCCCGGCAAGTATCAACCCCGTAAAGACATGTCGCCCGAGGCTCTGGAAGAGCTGGCCGAATCCATCAAGGCTCAGGGAGTCATTCAGCCCATAGTGGTGCGTAAGATCAGCGATGACAAATACGAAATCATCGCCGGTGAACGTCGCTGGCGCGCGGCGCAAATTGCCAAGCTGGACAAGGTGCCCTGCATAGTCAAACAGGTTGCCGATGAGGCTGCCGTGGCTATTGCCCTGATTGAAAATATTCAGCGGGAAGACCTCAATGCCATGGAAGAGGCCATTGCGCTTAACCGCTTGATCGAAGAATTTGATCTCACTCACCAACAAATAGCTGATGCTGTGGGAAAATCCCGGGCTACCGTTTCGAACCTGCTGCGGCTCAATGGTCTGAATGAACCGGTAAAGCGGTTGTTGGAGTATGGTGATATCGAAATGGGTCATGCCCGAGCCTTGCTGGCCTTGCAAGGTGAAGAGCAAACTTCTGTTGCCCGATTGGTGGTGGCAAAGGAATTGACCGTTCGTGAAACCGAACGATTGGTAAATAAGGTCTTAAATCCTGCCAAAGAGGCCGAAAAGCCTGTAAAAGATACCGATGTTGCCCGTCTGGAGAGTCAGTTAATTGAGAGGTTAGGCGCAAAAGTTTCCATTTCCCACGGTAGTAAGGGAAAGGGAAAAATTGTAATTAACTATCAAAATCTGGCTGAATTAGACGGTATTCTTGCCAAAATCCATTAAAAAAACGTGGTTAACGCTTTTTAGTGTAAATTTGTGACGTTTGTTAATATTGCATTTATACGAATTTGGGTCTGTATCACGTTAAAAGGTGAGGTTTTTACTTATCTCAAAGTTGCAAAGAAGACTTGAAAAGGTATACTTTCGCAAGCTTTTTGTACCTCGACTCCATACGGATATTTGTAGTCCGGTCATCGAAACAAAAAGTAGTAATGCGGAGAAGAATGATTGAGTAAGGTTTTAGCGCGTCGTGGCCGTTGGTCAGCCTATAAGTTGGTGATGATGCAGGCGGCGATAGCTGGGGGTGCTTCAATTATCTTTTTCGCCGTGTGGGGAGCCCAGTTTGGCTATTCTGCTCTGGCAGGAACTGCCATAGCTGTGCTCCCTAATTTTGTATTCGCGACCCTGGCTTTTTCCCATATGGGAGCAAGCGCTACTGGTAAAGTTCTCAAAGGCTTTTACTGGGGGGAAGCGGTAAAGTTGCTGTTAACAATAGCATTGTTTTCGCTGGTATTTATCAATTTAAAGGTCGCATTTATGCCCCTTTTTGTTTGCTATGTACTGGCGTTGGTAGTGCATTGGGCAGCTCCTTTGTACTTCAAGCAAAGTTAAGTGGGATGAATCATGGCTGCATCTGGTGAAGCATTAACACCGCAGGGCTATATCCAGCATCACCTTACCAACCTTACCGTTGGTGAAGGTTTCTGGACATGGCACGTTGATTCATTGCTCTTTTCGGTTGGTCTTGGCGTGCTGTTTCTGTGGTTGTTCCGCAGCGTTGGCAAAAAGGCAACTTCTGGCGTTCCCGGTAAGCTTCAATGCTTTATCGAAATGATCGTCGAGTTTGTCGACAACAGCGTTAAAGATACATTCCATGGTCGCAATGCCTTGATAGCACCTCTTGCTCTGACTATTTTCATGTGGGTATTCATGATGAACCTCATGGATATGGTGCCCGTTGACTGGGTACCACATGCGGCCTCTTTGGCTGGTGTGCCTTATCTGAAAATAGTACCGACTACTGACCTTAACATCACTTTCAGCCTCGCGTTGGGCGTGTTTGTGCTGATTATTTACTACAGCATCAAGGTCAAAGGTGTGTCAGGTTTTGCGAAAGAACTGACGCTACAGCCCTTCAACCATTGGGCAATGATACCCGTCAACTTCCTGCTCGAAATAGTTACCTTGATAGCTAAGCCCATTTCATTGGGGCTACGTCTTTTTGGTAACTTGTATGCAGGTGAGTTGATCTTCATCCTTATTGCGCTGATGTATGGTGCCAACTTGGCGATTGCCGCTCTGGGTGTGACTCTGCAACTGGGCTGGCTGATCTTCCATATTCTGGTTATCACGCTGCAAGCGTTTATTTTCATGATGCTGACTATCGTTTACCTAAGCATGGCTCATGAAGATCATTAAGGACTGCTGAAGAAATTTTTTAACTAAATCATCAACTAACATAGATTTAGATACTGGAGATACAGATGGAAACGATTCTGGGCTTTACTGCAATTGCTGTTGCTCTGCTCATTGGTTTGGGTGCACTGGGTACCGCTATCGGTTTCGGCCTTTTGGGTGGTAAGTTCCTGGAAGGCGCTGCGCGTCAACCAGAAATGGCTCCTATGCTGCAAGTTAAGATGTTCATCGTAGCGGGTCTGCTCGACGCCGTAACCATGATCGGTGTAGGTATTGCACTTTACATGCTGTTTACTAACCCACTGGGTGCAATGCTGTAATAAACGCTTCTGTCTTAACTCTAAATAGGAGGCTGTTGTGAATATCAACGCTACCCTAATCGGTCAGACGGTCGCCTTTATTATCTTCGTGTGGTTCTGCATGAAGTTTGTATGGCCCCCTTTGATGAATGCCATCGAAGCGCGCCAGAAAAGGATTGCTGATGGTCTTGCTGACGCTGACCGTGCAGCAAAAGACCTGGAGTTGGCTCAAGCGAAAGCGACTGACCAACTGAAAGACGCCAAGGCTACAGCCAACGAAATCATTGAGTCTGCCAACAAGCGCAAGGCTCAGATTATTGACGAAGCCAAAGCTGAAGCAGACGCTGAGCGTGCGAAAATCATTGCTCAGGGTAAAGCAGAAATTGAAGCTGAACGTAATCGCGTGAAAGAGGAACTGCGTAAGCAGGTTGCTACTCTTGCCATCACTGGTGCAGAGAAGATCCTCGAGCGTTCGATTGATGAAGCCGCCCAAAGCGACATAGTTAATAAACTAGTTGCTGAAATTTGATAAGGGAGTTGAGTTATGGCTGAGTTAACCACCATTGCTCGCCCTTACGCTAAGGCAGCTTTTGACTTTGCTGTTGAACATCAAGCAGTAGAAAACTGGGCAGAAATGCTCGATTTCGCGGCAATGGTGAGTGAAAACGAATCCATGAAGCCACTGCTGGCTGGATCTATGTCCAGCAATAAGCTAGCTGCACTCTTTATCAATATCTGTGGCGAGCAAATTGATGAGCACGGTCAAAATCTGATCAAGGTAATGGCTGAAAACGGTCGCTTGGAGGTACTGCCTGCTGTATCTCAGCTCTATGCTGAGTTTCGCCACGAATGGGCTAAGGAAATCGAAGCCAGCGTGGTGTCTGCTACTGAGCTTAGCTCTGAGCAGCAACAGCAGATCAGTGTTTCTTTAGAGAAACGTCTCGCACGCAAAGTTAAGCTGAATTGCAGCGTCAACGCCGAGCTTATCGCCGGTGTAATTATCAAGGCAGGGGATCTGGTGATAGATGGATCCATCCGCGGTAAATTGAACCGCCTGTCTGATAAGCTGCAGTCGTAATTGGGAGTTTGAGCATGCAACTGAATTCCACTGAAATCAGCGATCTGATTAAGCAGCGGATCGAGCAGTTCGAAGTCGTCAGTGAAGCCCGCAACGAAGGTACTATCGTTTCGGTCAGTGACGGCATCATCCGCATTCACGGCCTGGCCGATGTAATGCAGGGTGAGATGATCGAACTGCCTGGCAACCGTTATGCAATCGCGTTGAACCTTGAACGTGATTCTGTAGGTGCCGTAGTTATGGGTCCTTATGCCGATCTGGCTGAGGGCGTAAAAGTTAAAACCACTGGCCGTATTCTGGAAGTTCCAGTGGGTCGTGGTCTGCTGGGACGTGTTGTTAACACCCTGGGTGAGCCAATCGACGGTAAAGGACCAATCGACAACGATGGTTTTGCACCTGTTGAAATGATTGCTCCTGGTGTTATTGAGCGTCAATCCGTATCTCAACCGGTGCAAACCGGTTATAAAGCGGTTGATGCCATGATCCCTATCGGTCGTGGTCAGCGTGAGCTGATCATCGGTGACCGTCAAACCGGTAAAACTGCGATGGCTATCGACGCCATCATCAACCAGAAAGATTCCGGCATCAAGTGTGTGTACGTTGCAGTAGGCCAGAAGGCTTCTACTATTGCCAACGTAGTACGCAAGCTGGAAGAGCACGGTGCTCTGGCCAACACTATTGTTGTGGTTGCTACTGCTTCTGAAGCAGCTGCCCTGCAGTACCTGGCACCATACTCTGGTTGTACCATGGGTGAATATTTCCGTGACCGCGGTGAAGATGCTCTGATCGTTTACGATGACCTGTCCAAGCAGGCTGTTGCTTACCGTCAGATCTCACTGCTGCTGAAGCGTCCACCAGGCCGTGAAGCTTACCCAGGTGACGTATTCTATCTGCACTCTCGTCTGCTGGAACGTGCTTCCCGCGTGAACGAAGAGTACGTTGAGAAGTTCACCAATGGTGAAGTAAAAGGCAAGACGGGTTCTTTGACCGCTCTGCCAATTATTGAAACCCAGGCAGGTGACGTATCTGCGTTCGTACCGACCAACGTAATTTCTATTACCGACGGTCAGATCTTCCTTGAAACTGACCTGTTCAACTCTGGCCTGCGTCCAGCGGTTAACCCAGGTATCTCTGTTTCTCGTGTAGGTGGTGCGGCCCAGACCAAGATCATCAAGAAACTGTCCGGCGGTATCCGTACTGCTCTGGCACAGTATCGAGAGCTTGCTGCGTTCTCACAGTTTGCGTCTGACCTTGACGATGCAACTCGTGCCCAGCTGGAGCACGGTGAGCGTGTAACCGAACTGATGAAGCAAAAGCAATACGCTCCTATGAGCGTAGCTGACCAAGCTGTATCTATTTTTGCAGCTGAAAAAGGCTACCTGAAAGGTATTGAGCTGAAGAAGATCGGTGACTTCGAAGCCGCTCTGCTCTCTTTCATGAACGGCGAGCATGCTGAGCTGATGAAGCTGATCAACGATAGCGGCGATTACAATGCCGAAATCGAAGCTGAGCTGAAGGCTGGTCTCGACAAGTTCGTGGCAACCCAAACCTGGTAAATACATGCGAGGTGTCATAAGGCACCTCAGGTCCAGATTGGAGAGTAGAGATGGCCGGCGCTAAAGAGATTAAAACCAAGATCGCGAGTGTGAAAAACACTCAGAAGATCACGTCCGCCATGGAAATGGTGGCAGCCAGCAAAATGCGCAAGGCGCAGGACCGCATGGCTGCAAGCCGTCCATATGCGGAGAGCATGCGTAAGGTGATCGGTCACGTCGCTCAAGGTTCTCTGGAGTACAAACACCCCTACCTGGAGGTGAGAGAACCCAAGCGGGTTGGTTACATAGTAGTGGCAACCGACCGTGGCCTTTGTGGTGGTCTGAACGTCAACCTGTTCAAAAAGGTTGTCGCAGACGTGAAAAGCTGGAAAGAGCAAGGTGTAGAAGTTGAATTCTGCCCTATCGGTGCTCGCAGTGTTCAGTTTTTCAAGAGCTTTGGTGGCAAGGTACAGGCCCATGCTTCAGGTTTAGGTGATGCTCCCAAGCTCGCTGACCTGATTGGTACTGTGCGGGTAATGCTCCAGGCTTACAACGAAGGCAAGCTGGATCGTCTGTATGTGGTATTCAACAAGTTTGTTAATACCATGACGCAGACTCCTGTGATCGAGCAGCTGCTACCTTTGCCTAAATCAGACGAAGATGACGTAGCGCATCGCTGGGACTACATCTATGAGCCAGATCCAAAGGTCTTGTTGGACAAGCTTTTGGTTCGTTATGTGGAGTCTCAGGTGTATCAGGGTGTCGTTGAAAACATTGCTTCCGAGCAGGCTGCCCGTATGGTGGCCATGAAGGCAGCAACAGACAACGCCGGCACGCTGATCGATGATCTGCAACTGGTATACAACAAGGCCCGTCAGGCGGCGATTACGCAAGAGCTGTCGGAAATTGTGTCAGGTGCAGCCGCGGTTTAGGCTGGGTAACGAATACAAGTTTTAGAGGATTAATCATGAGCACAGGTACTGTTGTCCAAGTGATTGGCGCGGTTGTGGACGTTGAGTTTCCACAAGATGCCGTACCTCAGGTATATGACGCTCTGAAGATCACAGGCGAAGGCGCCTGTAAAGGCTTGGTGCTGGAAGTTCAGCAACAGCTGGGTGGTGGTGTAGTTCGTACCATCGCCATGGGTTCTTCCGATGGTCTGCGTCGTGGTATCGAGGTAGAAAACTCTGGTTCACCAATTTCCGTTCCGGTTGGGGCTGCGACCCTTGGCCGTATCATGAACGTTCTGGGTGAGCCTGTGGATGAAGCGGGCGCTATCGGTGAAGATGAGCGTTATATCATCCACCGTGATGCTCCTTCTTATGAAGAGCAATCTAACACCACTGAATTGCTGGAAACCGGCATCAAGGTTATTGACCTGGTATGTCCGTTCGCCAAGGGTGGTAAAGTAGGTCTGTTCGGTGGTGCGGGTGTTGGTAAGACAGTTAACATGATGGAACTGATCAACAACATCGCGAAAGCCCACTCAGGTCTGTCAGTATTCGCCGGTGTAGGTGAGCGTACCCGTGAAGGTAACGACTTCTACTACGAGATGAAAGACTCAGGCGTACTGGACAAGGTAGCCATGGTGTACGGTCAGATGAACGAGCCACCAGGTAACCGTCTGCGTGTTGCTCTGACCGGTCTGACTATGGCCGAGAAGTTCCGTGACGAAGGTCGTGACGTACTGTTGTTCGTTGACAACATCTACCGTTACACCCTGGCTGGTACCGAAGTATCGGCACTGCTGGGTCGTATGCCTTCTGCTGTGGGTTATCAGCCAACACTGGCTGAAGAGATGGGTGTTCTGCAAGAACGTATTACTTCTACCAAAGTGGGTTCTATCACTTCGGTACAAGCGGTATACGTACCTGCGGATGACTTGACTGACCCAAGCCCTGCAACCACCTTCGCCCACTTGGATGCGACTGTGGTACTGTCTCGTCAAATCGCTTCTCTGGGTATCTACCCAGCGGTTGACCCACTGGATTCCACCTCTCGTCAGCTGGATCCACAGGTTGTTGGCCAAGAGCACTATGACGTGGCAAACGGTGTACAGACAGTTCTGCAGCGTTACAAAGAGCTGAAAGACATCATCGCTATTCTGGGTATGGACGAGTTGTCAGATGACGACAAGATGACAGTATCCCGCGCCCGTAAGATCGAGCGTTTCCTGTCTCAGCCATTCCACGTAGCTGAAGTCTTTACCGGTTCTCCAGGTAAGTACGTGCCCCTGAAAGAAACCATCCGTGGCTTCAAGGGAATTCTGGACGGTGAGTTCGATCACCTGCCAGAGCAAGCGTTCTACATGGTTGGTTCAATCGACGAAGCCGTTGAGAAAGCCAACAAGAAATAACTAGGCAATATTGCATAGTTTGGTAAGGAGAACGGGATGGCAGCCATGACAGTACAGCTTGATATCGTCAGTGCAGAGAGCAAAATCTTCTCAGGCCTTGTTGCCCATTTACAGGTAACAGGTTCTGAGGGTGAACTGGGTATTATGCCTGGTCACACTCCGCTGCTGACCAATATCAAACCTGGCATGGCGCGCATCGTCAAACAAAATGGTCAGGAAGAGGTGTTTTACCTTTCAGGTGGTTTACTGGAAGTTCAACCCAATTCCGTGTCCGTATTGGCTGATGTTGTAATGCGTGCCGATGAGATTGACGAGCAGGCTGCAGTAGAAGCCAAGCGTCGTGCTGAGGCCCACATGGCCGATGCCGGTGCTGACTTCGATTATGCTGCGGCAGCAATTGAACTGGCTAAGGCCGTGGCTCAGTTGCGGGTCGTTGAGACCATCAAGAAGAACATTGCCAGATAACAGCACTGCTGAAAAAAGGCGCCTCAGGGCGCCTTTTTTGTGTCTGTTATTCCTGCTTGCCTCAAGCAGATTTGCAAGCTTCCAAGCTGCGTGAGCGCTGCATTTTTACTGTGATTCCGGTACACTTGCGCCAGCCTATAGAAAAGGAATCTCCCATGTCATTGAATGTTGTAATTCTCGCCGCCGGGAAAGGGACCCGGATGCGTTCCGATTTGCCTAAAGTCCTGCATAAGGTTGCCCATAAGCCCATGGTGCAGCATGTGATTGATACGGCTCATTCACTTAATGCCGACAAGATCAATCTGGTTTATGGTTATGGCGGCGACAAGCTGATGACTGAACTGGGCGAGCAACCGCTTAACTTTGTGCTGCAGGCTGAACAGCTGGGCACTGGCCACGCGGTAGCCCAGGCGATTCCCCATATAGATGACAATGACACTGTATTGGTGCTCTATGGCGACGTTCCCCTCACCCGCAAGGAAACTCTGGAAGCCCTGCTTGCTGCCAGGCAAAACGATGGCGTAGCCGTACTGACAGTGCATCTGGATGACCCAAGCGGCTATGGCCGTATGGTGCGCGAGCATGGCAAGGTGGTTGGCATAGTCGAACAGAAAGATGCTACTGCCGAGCAACTCAAGATCAATGAGATCAACAGCGGCATCATGGCATTGCCGGGCAAACAATTGAAAAACTGGCTCGGACGCTTGGAAAACAACAATGCTCAGGGCGAGTTTTATCTTACCGATGTGATCGCCATGGCTCACGCCGATGGTGTGGCCATAGACACGGCTCATCCAGTTAATTCCATAGAGACCGAAGGCGCCAATAACAGGGTGCAGTTGGCGGCGTTGGAACGTGCTTATCAGCAACGCTGTGCTGAAACCCTGATGCTGGATGGTGCCAACTTAAGAGATCCGGCACGCATAGATGTTCGCGGTGAAGTGACCGTCGGCATGGATGTGATGATAGATGTTAATGTGATCTTCGAAGGTAAAGTGGTGCTGGGTAATAACGTGACTGTAGGCGCCGGGGCTATCCTTATCGATTGTGAGATTGCCGACAACGCCGAGATTAAGCCTTACAGCATAGTCGAGGGAGCCAAGTTAGGTGATGGCGCCAGTGCCGGCCCGTTTGCTCGTCTGCGTCCGGGCGCTGAACTTAAGCAAGATGCCCATATAGGCAATTTTGTTGAGATGAAGAAAGCCGTACTCGGTGTGGGCTCCAAGGCTGGGCATCTGGCTTACCTCGGAGATGCACAAATTGGCCAAGGGGTAAACATAGGGGCCGGTACTATTACCTGCAATTATGATGGCGCCAACAAACATCTGACCGTTATTGAAGATGAAGTGTTTGTCGGCAGCGACACTCAACTGGTTGCTCCTGTCACTATCGGCAAGGGAGCCACACTGGGAGCCGGTTCCACTGTAACCCGTGATGTCGGCGCTGATGAACTGGTTATTACCAGGGTCAAGCAGAAACATATCAAGGACTGGAAGCGTCCACAAAAGCAAAAGAAGTAATTCCCTTAAATGAAAGCACCCACCTGGGTGCTTTCTATCTCACAAACCCGCGAATGGGTTTGAAGTCAATCATATTTAATTGTAAATATCCGTAAAGAAACTTAAATACTAATTCTTCTCATTTATATTTGCTGGCAAAAATAGAACAGATTGCCGGTCCGGCATCGAGAATGAGGTGATTATGAGGTTTAAGTTTTCCTGTGTAGGTATGGCTGTGGTTGCTGCTATCTCTTCAATGCCACTGGCAGCAGAGCAAGCGCCAGAAGATATTGAACGCATCAGTGTTACCGGCCGTAGCTTCAATGATTATAAGACCGGCGTCGCCTCAGGCGCGATGCGTGGTGATATCAATCTGATGGATACACCTCAATCCGTTACCGTTATCCCCGACTTTGTCACCGATGAACAGCTGGCAACGAACCTGGCTGAAGTATTGGTAAATGACTCTTCGGTCACAGCGGGTACACAGCGTTGGAACCGGCAGGTTTTCTCTATTCGGGGGTTTGAACTGGACTCTGGGTCGGGCTACTTGATCAATGGTCATCAACAGTGGTCGCACTATGTACAACCTATTGAAACCCTGCAGCAGGTAGAAGTACTCAAGGGTCCATCCAGTATGCTCTACGGCCAGTCAGGCCCTGGTGGCTTGGTTAATATGGTGACCAAGAAGCCGACCTACGACACTCTGTTTAACCTGGGGTTTGATACCGATGACAATGGCTCTACCCGCTTTCAGCTGGATGCCGGTGGTAGCCTAAACGAAGCTCAAACCATACGTTATCGCACAGTGTTGGTTAAGCAGGACACCCAATATTGGCGCGAATATCAGGATGGTGAAAATCAGGAAAGAGATCGTTGGCTGGGCTATTTAAACCTGGAGTTTGATCTCAGCGACGATATTACCTTGGCGTTGAAATATGACCACACCCAAGATAAGACAGGGATTGATGTGGGTGGCTGGTTGAATAAAAAAGGTGAGCTTATCGGTGGCAGAGACATTATCTGGGATATGCCTTGGGCATTTACCGATAATAAGGTACAGAACATGGGAGCCGATTTGGTTTGGCATCTCAACGATGACTGGAATGTGAAGCTGGGATATAACCACCAGAAGTTCCAGCGTCAGCGCTTGGATTCTGCTCCGTCTTATAATGAAAATGCGATGACGGATGGCTATAGCATCAGACCTTTCGATCGTTATGATGATTGGCAGCACAAGACTGCATATGTGGATTTCAGTGGTCATTTCAATACAGGCAGTATCGAGCATCAGTTGCTGATAGGTGCCAATTATCTGGACTACTTCTATCAACAACGTCGCGACCGCGGCGGCTCCATAACCGTAATTCCTGGTACAGGCCTACCTGCCAAGCCGGATCTTGATTATCACTCTGTGGCCAAGGGTGACCCTAGTGAATATGACTTCTATGGCGTCTACATTCAGGATTTAATCAGCTTGAATGAACAGTGGAAACTGCTCGCAGGTATACGCTATGACGAGCAAAAAGAAGACGGAGTTACCGACAGCGCAACGTCTCCCAAGTTTGGCATCATCTATTCGCCTACGGATAATGGCAGTATTTACCTGAACTACTCCAAGAGCTTTGTTCCTCAAGGAAGTGTTGATAACGAACTGGATCTTAATGACGGTATGGAACTGGATCCCGAATATGGTGAGCAGTATGAATTGGGCACCAAGTGGGAGCTGTTCGACAATAGCTTGTTGCTGACCGCTGCTGTGTTTGACATTAAGATAGACAACAGGATTGTCACTCACAGCTTGGATGTCCCTCAAGGTGATAAGAGCAAAATTACCCGTCAGGATGGGACTCAGCATCACAAGGGTTTCGAGATGGGAGCTCAGGGGCAGTTAAGTGATAAGTGGTTTATGACTGGTTCCATGATGTATCTGGATGCCACTTACAAGACGGGAGATGAACTGGATGGAAAGACTCCTATAGATGCTCCTGAATGGTCGGCCAATATTTGGACCCGTTATGAGATGACTGAAGCACTGGCTCTGAACTTCGGTGCCGTTTATGTCGGTGAGCGCTTTGCTGATAAAAACAATCAGATCACCAAAGACGGTTATGTACGTTTCGATATAGGTGCAGCTTATACCTTTGATATTGCCGGTACCGAGTTGGGTGTTCGCGCCAACATACGTAATTTGTTCGATAAAGATTATCTGGATGGCGGTGATTACCAGATGGTCACTATCGGTGAAGGTCGCCATTTCAGTCTGGCACTTGAAGCCAAGTTTTAATCGCCAATAGATATCATGCTATTCAGCAATGCCGGCCACTCCAGTGGCTGGCATTTTTTATGGATGAAATCTAATTCTTTCGGCTTCTTGTGACGCGCCCAGGCTCGGGCTGGCTTTAAGGCATGCCTGTATATCGGCAGAACTACTAACGGGCTTTTTTCACTCAGTAATTGCGTTTAGGTTTCGAAGTTATATAATTCGCCTTTCGAATCGAAACTTATTCAGTCTGGAATGACCAAACGCAACACTCAACAAAGGCGTCACGCCATAGTTACCCTGCTGCAGCAGCAGGGTGAAGTCAGTGTCGATGCCTTGGCGCTGAAGTTTGAAACTTCGGAAGTGACCATACGTAAAGACTTGGCAGCCCTGGAGAAAACCGGTTTGCTGCTGCGTCGTTATGGTGGCGCCGTCGTCGTTCCTCAAGAGATGACCCAAACCTTGTCTGAACCGCCTTCCCGCAATAAGTTGGCCATAGCTCAGGCCGCTGCCGGGCTTATCAAAGATCATAACCGCATCATTATAGATTGTGGCAGCACCACTTTGGGGCTTATTCCTGAGCTCAATGATAAGCGCGGGCTGGTGGTCATGACTAACTCCCTGCAACTGGCCAATGCGATACATGAATTGGAAAACGAGCCCACACTCTTGATGACAGGGGGCACTTGGGATCCCCACTCCGAATCTTTTCAAGGACAGGTGGCTGAGCAAGTATTGCGTTCCTACAACTTTGACCAGCTTTTTATCGGTGCCGATGGCATTGACTTGCAGCGAGGCACCACCACTTTCAATGAGTTGATTGGACTCAGCCGGGTGATGGCGGAAGTCTCCAGGGATGTGGTGGTGTTGCTCGAATCGGAAAAGGTGGGTCGCAGAATTCCTAATCTTGAGTTGCCATGGGAGTTGGTCACGACCCTGGTGACAGATGACAGGCTGCCTGATGCAGCCGCTGAAAGTATTTCAAATCAAGGGGTAAAGCTGATCTTAGCCCCTTTTACAGCATAAACTTTAAATTAAGCGGATATTGATATGTGTGGAATTGTTGGCGCAGTAGCGCAGCGGGATGTAGCTGAAATCTTGATAGAGGGGCTGAAACGCCTGGAATATCGTGGCTATGATTCGGCCGGTGTGGCTGTCATTCACCAAGGTGAACTGACCCGTACCCGCAGAGTTGGCAAGGTGCAGGAGTTGGCCGATGCTTTGCAAACTGCTCCTTTGGCCGGTGGTACAGGTATCGCCCATACCCGTTGGGCGACCCATGGTGAGCCCAGTGAGCGCAACGCGCATCCACATCAATCCGGCAGCGACATAGCCGTGGTGCACAACGGCATTATTGAAAATCACGCTAAATTGCGGGAGATGCTCAAGGGCTTGGGGTATCAGTTCAACTCAGATACAGATACAGAAGTTATTTGTCATCTGGTCGACCATGAGCTTAAGTCTGCCCCCGGCTTGCTGGCGGCGGTACAAGCCACGGTCAAACAACTGGAAGGTGCCTATGGCACTGTGGTCATCGACCGCCGTGACCCTGAACGGCTGGTGGTCGCCCGCAGTGGCAGCCCATTGGTAATAGGCTTTGGCCTGGGAGAAAACTTCGTCGCCTCGGATCAGTTGGCGCTGCTGCCGGTGACCCGTACTTTTGCCTTCCTGGAAGAGGGCGATGTTGCCGAAGTGACTCGCCGTGAGGTCCATATCTATGATCTTGACGGTAACCCGGTTGTGCGTGAAAAGAAAGAGTCTGAAATCACCCATGATGCCGGTGACAAGGGCGAGTATCGTCACTATATGCTTAAAGAGATCTATGAGCAGCCAATGGCGCTGGCCCGTACTCTCGAAGGCCGAATTGCCCAGCAGCAGGTGCTGGATACTGCCTTTGGTGATAATGCAGCCGAGCTTCTCAAAGATATCAAACACGTACAGATCATTGCCTGTGGCACCAGTTACCATGCCGGTATGGCGGCACGTTATTGGCTGGAAGATTGGGCCGGCGTTTCCTGTAATGTGGAAATCGCCTCTGAATTCCGCTACCGCAAGTCGCATCTGTTCCCCAACAGCCTGTTGGTCACCATTTCTCAATCCGGTGAAACGGCCGATACCCTGGCGGCAATGCGTTTGGCCAAAGAGATGGGGTACAAGGCAACCCTGACCATATGTAACGCCCCCGGGTCCTCGCTGGTTCGCGAGTCCGACATGGCATATATGATGAAAGCCGGTGCCGAGATAGGTGTGGCTTCCACCAAGGCCTTTACCGTGCAGTTGGCCGGTTTGTTGATGCTGACGGCGGCACTGGGACGTTATAACAGCATGAGTGTGGAAATGCAGGCGGCAATCGCCCAGAGTCTGCAGTCTATGCCGGCTAAAGTGGAGCAGGCTCTGGGGTTGGATGACGCCATAGCTGAGTTGGCTGAAGACTTTGCCGATAAGAGTCATGCCTTGTTCCTGGGACGTGGCGATCAGTATCCCATTGCGATGGAAGGTGCGCTGAAGCTGAAGGAGATTTCCTATATTCATGCCGAAGCTTATGCATCCGGAGAGCTGAAACATGGACCATTGGCGCTGATCGATGCCGACATGCCTGTGATAGTGGTGGCACCCAATAATGAACTGCTTGAAAAGCTTAAGTCCAATGTGGAAGAAGTGCGTGCCCGTGGTGGTTTGATGTATGTGTTTGCTGATGTTGATGCTGAATTTGCATCCGATGACACCATGAAGGTAATTCCTGTGCCACATTGTGATGAGTTTATGGCACCGCTTATTTACACTATTCCGCTGCAGTTGCTGTCATACCATGTTGCCCTGATCAAAGGGACTGATGTGGATCAGCCAAGAAACTTGGCCAAGTCGGTTACTGTGGAGTAATTGGCCGGAATCAAGCTCAAGCCTGAAAGTGTTGCCACTAATCGCCTGAGTGTATGTTCAGGCGGTTAATTGTGTCAGCCGCTGCTGCTTTTTTGCTTCGTATCTTTTCCAGACTTTTTCGTGGAAGTAGAAAACAACTGTGTTGATGCTGGGTTCTACCAGGGCCACGGCACCACCTATAAGTACACTGCCAGTAAGCAGATAAGTGATGGTAAAGGCTACGCTGAAGTGCAGTATGGCAAAGGTCATTGTCTTAATCATGGCGGTTCTCCTCTCTCGATAATTTAATGATAATAATTCTTATTAACAATTGAAAGAGGGTTTAACAGATTAATTTGACCGTTTTTATCTATTAAAAAGGCCACTTATGCGGCCTTTAATCGTCTAAGACTATCAGTAATGCCAAGGGAAGCTGGAAAAGTCCTGATCGCGTTTTTCAAGAAACGCGTCTCGGCCTTCCTGGGCCTCGGCTGTGCCATAGGCCAAACGGGTCGCTTCTCCGGCAAACAGTTGCTGGCCAACCAAACCATCATCAGGCAGGTTAAAGCCATATTTGAGCATGCGCATTGCGGTTGGGGACTTGGAATTGATCTCCTTGGCCCAGCGCAGAGCTTCGGTTTCAAGTTCTGCATGAGGAACTGAACGGTTAACCATGCCCATGGCAAAGGCTTCATCGGCACTGTAGTTAAAGCCACAGAAAAATATTTCCCTTGCCCGCTTCTGACCTATCATCTTCGCCAGATAAGCACTGCCATAGCCAGAATCAAAGCTGGCTACATCAGGATCTGTCTGTTTGAAAACGGCATGTTCTTTCGATGCCAGTGTCAGATCGCACACCACGTGCAGGCTGTGACCGCCACCAACCGCCCAACCGGGAACAACGGCTATGACGACCTTGGGCATAAAGCGGATCAAGCGCTGCACTTCGAGAATATGCAGGCGGCCCATGCGAGCCAAATCGGCCTTGCCGGCTTCCTCACCTTCATATTTGTAGCCGTCCTTGCCGCGAATACGCTGATCGCCACCGGAGGAGAAGGAATGTTGCCCCTTGGCCGATGGACCATTGCCCGTTAACAGCACACAACCTACATCAGACCATTGCCGGGCGTGATCCAGAGCTATGTAAAGTTCATCAACCGTCTTGGGACGAAAAGCGTTCAGGCAGTCGGGGCGGTTAATGGCAATTCGCACCGTACCTTGAGATTTGGCTCTGTGGTAAGTGATGTCTTCAAAAGCGAACCCGGCAACCTCTTCCCACAATTCAGGTTCAAAAGTATCGGAAACAAAAGATGTCATAACAAACAGCCCCTATATTGATAATGGCTCAAAGGCTAGGTGGATTGGCATGGGAGGTCAATGATTTCAGGTGCGGATTTCGCGACCGTCGACAAAACCCGCGGCTTTACTCAGAGGTTATCGCAGATGAACAACAGATTATCTTTGTTGAAAACCGGATGAGATATGACATTGCCGCGACAATACTCATCCTTGAAGTCCATCAGGGTATCTGGCGTGGTCAGTATGCCGTCCAGCTCCTGCAGCTCTGAAGCTGACAAACGCTCGGCAATATCTGCCTTGAGGCGGGCCTTTTTCTGATCGAGGCGAATGATCTGCGTGCCCGTCATGGCATCCAGCTTGCGTTCAATTTTCTTTACTAATGCTTCGGTTTGGGCAATGGGCTCATCGAGTTTATCCGTCTGAGTGACCAGGTAATAAAGCACTCCGGCCAATATTGCCAAAATAATCCAGCCTTTCATCATTTAGTCCAACTAAGGTTAATAACCCTTGTGTTACAAGGTATAATACGCCAGTTTTTATACAATAAGCAGTAAAAGGCTGTAAAGATGAGTGAAGAGTCGAGCAATAAGGATTATTCGAAAGCCAATCGAATCAAGATTCACCAGCCTGATGCGAGTAAAGCAGACCGCTTTAATCCTCGCAACCGAATTTACGTTCGTGCGGTTGATGGTCTTTGGAGTACGTTAAGGCGGCGGATGGGATGGATAGCCATGCTGTTTTTTCTCATCTTGCCCTGGCTTCCCTGGGGGGATAGGCAGGCAGTCTGGTTTAACCTGGCGGAGCAGAAGTTTCATGTATTCGGCCTGACTATCTGGCCTCAGGATCTGACGTTGCTGGCGGCCTTGTTTATGATTGCCGCCTTTGCACTGTTTTTTGTCACTACCTACCTGGGAAGGGTCTGGTGCGGGTACACCTGCCCGCAGACAGTGTGGACCTTCATCTTTATCTGGTTTGAAGAAAAGCTCGAAGGGGCACGCAACAAAAGGATGAAGTTGGATCAGATGCCCTGGAGTTTTGACAAACTCTGGCGCAAAACGGCCAAGCATACTGCCTGGTTGTTGATCTCCCTGCTGACGGCCATGACATTTGTGTCTTACTTTGTGCCCTCCAGAGAAGTATACCTAGAGGTGTTTACCTTACAGGCCAGTGGCGCCGTGTACTTCTGGGTCATTCTCTTCACTCTGGCAACCTATGGTAATGCCGGCTGGATGCGGGAAATCATGTGTATTCACATGTGCCCCTATGCACGTTTCCAGGCGGCCATGTTCGATAAGAACACCTATATTGTTG
>NZ_CP068230.1:290000-442500 GCF_009183365.2 Shewanella algae | reverse complement strand
TTGCGATCTTTTTTGAGGCCATAGGGTTAGTCACACGTTAAGCACTTTTTACCCCCAGAGTTATCCACATTTGTGAGTTTGTGGAGCAAAAAACGCGTTTTAAAAGCAACAAAAAAGGCAATCCGGAGATTGCCTTTAATGACTTACAGTGTGTTAGCTTAGTTTGCCATGACACTGTTTGTATTTTTTACCTGAGCCGCAAGGACAAGGATCGTTGCGTCCAACTTTCTCACCATCACGCACAACTGGAGTATGTGCAGCAACTTCAGCATCGTGTTCGGCTTCATTCAAAGCTTCAGATGTGGCGTGCTGATATTGATGTTGGATCCGTGCTTCTTCTTCACGACGACGGGCTTCCATTTCATCTACATCTGATTGAGCCTGTACCTGAACCTTGGACAGAATACTGATCACATCGTGCTTGAGTGACTCCAACATCTGCTGGAACAGCTCAAAGGACTCACGCTTATATTCCTGTTTGGGGTTCTTCTGAGCATAACCACGCAGGTGAATTCCCTGACGCAGGTGGTCCATGGCAGCCAAGTGCTCTTTCCACAAACCATCCAGGGTCTGCAGCATCACGGCCTTTTCGAACTGGCGCAGCACCTCAGGGCCTACCATCTGCTCTTTGGCTTCATAGGCCTTGAGCCAGGATTCAATGATCCGCTCACGCAGGGTCTCTTCGTGCAGGTCTTCTTCTTTATCCAGCCACTCTTGCAGCGGCAAGTCCAGAACAAATTCCTGCTTGAGTCGCTGCTCGAGGCCGGGAACGTCCCAGAGCTCTTCAACTGACTGTGGTGGAATGTATTGATCGATAACGCCTGTGATCACGTCTTCCTGAATAGTCTTGATGGTATCTTCAATGCTTTCGGCATCCATCAGTTCGTTACGCTGAGCGTAAACCACCTGACGCTGGTCGTTGGCGACATCATCAAATTCCAGCAACTGCTTACGAATATCGAAGTTACGGGCTTCCACTTTGCGCTGGGCATTCTCAATCGCACGAGATACCCAAGGATGTTCGATGGCTTCGCCTTCTTCCATGCCCAACTTCTTCATCATGTTGGCAACGCGATCTGAAGCGAAGATCCGCATCAGGCTGTCTTCCATCGACAGATAGAAACGTGATGAACCCGCATCGCCCTGACGGCCGGAACGACCACGCAGCTGGTTATCGATACGACGGGACTCGTGACGTTCTGTGCCCAGAATGTGCAAACCACCGGCAGCAACCACGGCATCGTGACGCTCTTGCCAGTCGGCACGGATCTTGGCGATCTGCTCCTCGGTTGGGTTTTCCAGTTCCTCAACTTCCGCTTTCCAGCTGCCACCCAAGACGATATCCGTACCACGACCGGCCATGTTGGTGGCTACGGTTACCGCTCCACTACGTCCGGCCTGAGCAACAATTTCAGCTTCTTTTTCGTGGAACTTGGCATTCAGTACCTTGTGAGGGATCTTTTCCCGGTCCAACAGGTTGGACAACAGTTCAGACTGTTCGATGGAAACTGTACCAACCAATACCGGCTGACCACGTTCACGGCACCCTTTGATGTCCTGAATAATGGCGGCGTACTTTTCTTTGGCAGTGAGGTACACCAAGTCAGCCATATCGTTACGGATCATCGGCCGGTTGGTGGGGATGACTACGGTATCCAAACCATAGATATGCTGGAATTCGAAGGCTTCGGTATCGGCAGTACCTGTCATACCGGCCAGTTTTTCATACTGACGGAAGTAGTTTTGGAAGGTGATAGAAGCCAGAGTCTGGTTTTCATTCTGGATCTTCACGCCTTCTTTGGCTTCCACCGCCTGATGCAAACCTTCAGACCAACGGCGCCCCTGCATGGTACGGCCAGTGTGCTCATCGACGATGATCACTTCGCCGTCCTGCACAACGTAGTCAACATCACGTTCAAACAGGGTGTGAGCGCGCAGCGCGGCGTTAACATGGTGCAACAGTGAGATATTAGCGGCCGAGTAAAGCGAATCCCCTTCGGCCAGCAGTCCGGCCTGGATCAACAGGAGTTCAATTTTTTCCTGGCCACGTTCAGTCATGTGAACTTGCTTGGCCTTTTCATCAACACTAAAGTCACCCTCGCCGACATAGTCGTCCGAGTCTTCTTTATCCTGGCGGATCAGATTAGGGATCAGTGTGTTGACCTTGATGTAGAGCTCAGAGCTGTCTTCCGCGGCGCCGGAGATGATCAGCGGTGTACGGGCTTCATCAATAAGAATGGAGTCGACTTCGTCTATCAGAGCATAATGCAATGGACGCTGTACCCGCTCCTGTGGTGAAAACGCCATGTTGTCGCGCAGATAGTCGAAACCAAATTCGTTGTTGGTGCCGTAAGTGATATCTGAGTTATAGGCAGCTTTCTTTTCCAGCTGACCAAGACCGGCGACGTTAACCCCAACCGTCATTCCAAGGAATTCAAACAGTGGACGGTTAGTGTCAGCGTCACGGCGAGCCAGATAGTCGTTCACTGTAATAACGTGAACGCCCTTACCGGTCAGTGCATTGAGATAGGCCGGCAGCGTGGCGGTCAGAGTCTTACCTTCACCGGTGCGCATCTCGGCAATGCGGTTGCTGTCCAGCACCATACCACCTATCAACTGCACGTCGAAGTGGCGCATCTCGAACACCCGCTTGGAAGCCTCTCGCACAGTGGCAAAGGCTTCGGCCATGATGTCGTCAAGGGTTTCCCCTTTTTCGAGCCGATCACGGAACTCCTGGGTTTTGGCCTTGAGCTGCTCATTGCTGAGTTGCTCATATTCACCTTCGAGCGCGTTGATCTTGTTGACTATCTTGCCCAGGGTTTTAAGGGTGCGGTCGTTACGACTACCAAATACTTTTGTCAGTAATTTACCTAACATCTGAATCACTTATTCTGTTGTAGGCCAAGCCTCTTGCGAGTCTGGCGGCCAGTTCCAATTAACCTGCTTTGCGGTAGACGTACTTCTTGGGATCTATCTGCTGTCCACCCCGCAACACTTCGTAATGCACATGAGGTCCTGTCGAACGCCCAGTGCTTCCCATGGTGGCAATTTTCTCGCCCTTGGCGACCACATCACCTACAGTTACTGACAAAGCTTTATTATGGCCATAGCGGGTGCGCAATCCGTTACCGTGATCTATCTCCACCAACTCACCATAGCCAAACATATTCCCGGCCCATGTCACCACACCACCACCGGTGGCGATCACATCGGCTCCTTCTGTACCCGCAAAGTCTATGCCTTTATGCACAGTTCTGCGGCCATTGAAAGGATCATTACGTAAACCGTAGGGCGAAGATAACCAACCTTTATTGATTGGCCGCCCTGATATATAACGCTCTTCATCTATATGGAGATTGGAAGCCACTGTTTCAAGCAGTGACAACTGAGCATTATTGCTATCAATTCCTGATGCCAGCCGATCCATATCAGAGATCAGCTGCTCCAGCTCTATGCTGGTACCCAGCTCGCTTAGACCACCCAGACCTACCTCGGCGCCGAAATCGAACTGTTCTTCAAGTTGGTAATTCTGGGCAAGAGTTTGCCCGAGAGCCTCAAGCCGGGTCAGTTTGGCCTGCATTCTGGCGACATGCGCCACCAGAGTTGCCAACTGAGTCTCTGTTGCTTGCTTGAGTTCTTTGACTTGTTTCTGTTGCTGCTCACGAGCCTGACGCTCGTTGTCGACGTTAGCCTGTTGCGACTCAAATCGCTCGGCGTTGTAATGATAGAGCCCTGTGCCCGCAGCGAGGAGCAAAATAGGCAACAGCAACCAGCGTTTGCCCGGTTGCCAGCGCGTCACGCCATTCCGACCTTGAATAAAAACTGTTACACTCATAGCCTAATTCAGCCATCTTATTATCGTAATGAAGAAGCTCCCTCAGCACCTCAGCCAATTACTGCATCAGTCGGGACGTTTGCCCGATCTGGCCGAGAAAGCGGAGCTTTTGTTGTATCTGAACCAGCATGTCAAACAACTGCTGTCAGGCCCTGTCAGCGAACAGCTGAAAGTTGCCAATCTGCGCCAAAGTGTGCTGGTTATTGAGACCCCTTCCGCCGCTTGGGCCGCCAGGATTAACTTTCAAAAAACCAAACTTCTTGCCCAACTTCAGGCAGAAACGCTCCCAATGCTTACCGCTATTGAGGTTAAAGTCAACCCGGCACTGGCAACATCGGGGGCAAAACCCCAAGTGGTTCACAGACAGCTGAGTGAAACTGCAGCTTCACATATTAATGCACTGGCCGAACACACCGAGGGCGAGCTGGGCCAGAAACTAAAACGGCTGGCTGCATTAGCCAGCCGTAAAAGGCAGTCCTAGTTTTACGATTAAGCCATCACGACATTGGATGGCATCATAAAGCTGACAGGCACATCCGCTTCTTTTTCGAAGCTGACCAACTCCCAGGCATCCTGCTGGGCAAGCAATGCCCGCACCAGCTGGTTGTTCAGGGCATGCCCCGTCTTGTAGGCACAGAATTCTCCGACTATGGCGTGACCCGCCACATACAGGTCACCAAACGCATCCAGAATCTTGTGCTTAACAAATTCATCCTCATAACGCAGGCCATCGGGGTTGAGGACACGATATTCATCAAGCACAACCGCGTTTTCCATACTGCCGCCCAATGCCAGGTTGTTGGCACGCAGATACTCGATATCACGCATAAAACCAAAGGTTCTGGCACGACTGATATCTTTCACAAAGGCAGAAGAGGAAAAATCCATCACCATATGCTGTTGACTACGGGCGATTTCAGGGTGATTGAAATCGATGGCAAAATCGACTCTGAAACCTTTGAAAGGTCGCAGTTCAGCCCACTTATCACCGTCTTCAACACGCACTGTGCGCTTGATTTTCAGATATTTCTTGGCCGCTGACTGATCTTTGATCCCCGCGCTTTGCAGCAGGAATACAAAAGGGCTGGCACTGCCATCCATGATAGGGATCTCGGGAGCATCCACTTCAATAACGGCATTGTCGATTCCCAAACCCGCGAGTGCAGCAAACAGATGCTCAATCGTTGAGATGCGAACACCTTCATCATTGACCAGAGCCGTACACATAGTCGTTTCACGAACCTGCTCTGCCTTGGCAGCAATCTCCACTGCCGGCTGCATATCGGTGCGCACGAGTACGATCCCTGTATTGACTGGTGCGGGCTTGATAGTCAAAGTCACCTTATTGCCGGAGTGCAAACCGACACCGGTGGTCTTTACCATTTTTTCAACAGTTCTTTGAAAAATCATTTAGTTACCCGTATTCATCTCAACAAAAAGCCCTGCCTTTGACGATAAAATCGACACTCGTCAGGCGCGGCTGGTCGGATATCCTAGCATAAATTGGTAATTTCACAAAAATTTACCTGCCTTTGCTTAACAGAAACAAAGGAGATCACCCAATTTACACCAGCGATAACCGCCAGTATCAGTCGGCTTGCTTACGCAAAAACGCCGGAATATCCAAATAATCAAGCTCGTTCTTGTGCGGGTTGGGCGCAGGCTGTGACGCAGGAACCGCATTGCTCTTGTGAGATACAGGCGCAACGGCTTCTTCCTGAGGCACGTAAGCTTCGACCTTAGGCTCTGGCACAGGTTCCTGACGTGGAGCAGGTTTGGATACCAGCTGAATGTCAGGTTTTCTTTCCGAACCTATGCCGGTAGCAACTACAGTGACTCGCAGCTCATCGCTCATTTCCGGATCGATAACAGCACCAACTACCACTGTCGCGTTGTCAGAAGCGTAAGCCTTGACGTGGTTACCCACAGTCTCGAACTCTTCGATGCTCATATCCATGCCGGCAGTGATGTTGACCAGTACGCCGCGGGCGCCTGCCAAGTCGATATCTTCCAGCAGCGGACTGGCTACGGCCGCTTCGGCAGCTTCTTCGGCGCGGTCTTCACCACGAGCCACCCCTGTGCCCATCATGGCGTTACCCATTTCGGACATAACGGTTTTCACGTCGGCGAAGTCGACGTTAATCAGACCGGGACGGGTGATCAGCTCAGCGATACCCTGCACCGCGCCCAAGAGTACGTTGTTGGCGGCAGCGAAGGCATCCAGCAGTGATGTACCACGGCCCAATACCTTGAGCAGCTTCTCGTTGGGGATAGTGATCAGCGAGTCAACATGTTTGGCCAGCTCTCCAATACCCTGATCGGCATAGGCCATACGCTTCTTGCCTTCGAATGGGAAAGGCTTGGTGACCACGGCCACTGTTAATATCCCTTCTTCGCGGGCAATCTGCGCCACCACAGGAGCAGCACCTGTACCCGTACCACCGCCCATGCCGGCAGCGATGAAGATCATATCCGAGCCCTTGATGGCCTCACGGATATTTTCACGATCTTCTTCGGCAGCAGCGCGACCGACTTCCGGGTTGGCACCGGCACCCAGGCCCTTGGTGACATCACGTCCCAGTTGAATTGTGGTGCCCGCGGCAGACTTACGCAGTGCCTGGGCATCTGTATTGGTGGCAACAAACTCAACACCTTCGATGTTGTGTTTCACCATATGTTCGACGGCATTACCACCGCCACCACCGACGCCGATGACCTTTATCACCGCCTCGTCAGAATGAGTATCCATGATCTCAAACATGGTTGAATTCTCCGTATTACCTGCGTTTACGTAAGTTAAAACTCACCTTTAAACCAGCTCTGAACCCGATTCCAGAGACTGGTCACCCCTTGACGCTCGGGTCGTTCAAACTGACGTTCGATAACCCTGCGCGCGCCGTAATGTAACAGCCCAACACCTGTGGAGTAGATGGGCTGATCCACATATTCATACAAACCTTTCACCGGCAGCGGTGATGCCACCCTGACCGGCATGCCGAAAGTGGCTTCGGCAACATCCACCGCCCCTTCGATAGAGGCTGTGCCACCGGTCAACACTATGCCGGCGGCAATTTGATCTTCCAGGCCACTGTCCTTGAGCTCTTTGAATACCAACTCGAACAGTTCCTGATATCTGGGTTCAACCACTTCGGCCAGTGTATGACGCGACATGGTTCTTGATGGCCGACCACCTACGGACGGCACCTCTATGCTGTCCTCACGGCTCACCATGGAGCTGCGGGCACTGGCATGCTGCACTTTAATCTGCTCGGCATGCGACAGCGGCGTGCGGAAAATTTTGGCGATATCACTGGTTACCTGGTTGCCGGCCACCGGCACCACGGCACAGTGACGCAGAGCGCCATTGGTATACACAGCGATATCTGTGGTGCCACCACCGACATCCACCAGACAAACACCCAGATCTTTTTCATCATTGGTCAGTACCGCATCGGCCGAAGCGATACCGGAAAACACCAGGTCGTCCACCTTGAGGCCACAGCGCTCAACACTCTTGGTGATGTTCTTGGCCATATCATTGGCGCAGGTGACTATATGCACCTTGGCTTCCATCCGCATGCCGGACATGCCAATAGGGCTGCGGATCCCTTCCTGAACATCTATGGCATATTCCTGCGGCAGTACGTGCAAAATGCGGCGCTCGGTGGGGATCTTCACCGAACGGGCCGTGTGAATGACGTTGTCCACGTCTTCCTGGGTCACCTCTTCATCATTGATGGAGACCATGCCGTTTTCGTTCTGACAATCGATATGCTTGCCGGAAATGCTCAAATACACCGAAGACACCTGACAGTCTGCCATCAGCTCGGCCTGATCCAGGGCCCGCTGCACACTGCGCACGATAGAATCGAGGTCGTTGACCCCGCCTTTATCCATGCCGCGTGATGGATGATTACCCAGACCGACGACACTGATTTCGCCATCGGGCAAGACTTCACCTATGATCACAGCGACCTTGGATGTCCCTATGTCCAATCCGACGATCAGATTTCTATCTTGGTTCTTGGTCATTAATTAACGGCTCTCTTCTTGTGCGTCTTCCCAGCCTACTGCCAGACCCGTGTCATAGCGTAGATCCACTCTGGCGACACTCTTTTCCTGTTTAACCAACTCGGGATACACGTTGATAAAACGCTGTATCCGCGCCATCTTGTCCTCTCGTCCCAACTCCAGCATGATGCCGTTGCCCAAAGTCGCCTCCCAGGCATGTCTCGGGCTGAGACTCAATCTATCCAGCTTGAAGCTGTTTATCCGCAGCAGTTCATCCATCTGCCGAAAGGAGATCAATACCTCCTTCGCCATAGGTTCAGGTCCCGCCAACCAAGGCAGATTTTCCAGCCCGGGTTGCGGTGGCGCCAGGAACACCTCGCCGTGTTCATTGAGCCATTCATCCTGATTCCAGTGCGCCACGGCGACCTGCTCCTGCAGATAAACCTTCAGCTTGGCCGGCCATTCGCGCCGAACCGAGGCCCTGTATACCCAAGGCAGGGCCTCCAGCGCCTGCTGCACCTCGGCCACATCAGCGCTGAAAAAGCTACGCTGCATCAAGTCCTGCAAGGCGCCACGGATTTCCGCATCCGTGGTGTACTGGCGCTCGCCTTTTATCGCCACTGCCTCAATGGGCAAGGCCTCGGCATCATTCAGCACCAGTCCCAATTTCCAAGCCGCCAAGCCGAATGCCGCCAGTACCAACAGCAGAAAGCCAATCCCGCTGCAGAGATACCAATTGACCCCGGCTAGCCTTGCCCGGCCCTTGTGCAACCTGTCCTTCAGCGCCATGGTCCTGCCCGTTAGCTTGGCGGAAAACCGGCCATTATATAGGGCTGGTTTTCTTGGTCAAAAGATACTGTTTTCAAGCCATTAAGCGGCGAAAATCTATTCAGTAATCGTATCTTTCTTATCATCACTAAACCCCAGTTTGCTGCTCGCCAGTTGGCGCGCCAGGGCGCCTATATTGCCTGCGCCTTGGGTCATCAGCAGATCGCCGTCCTTGAGCACATCCGGCAGTATCTCCTGCAACTGCTCCGGCGTAGCGACATAGATAGGGTCGACCTGACCACGCAATCTGATGCTGCGGCACAACGCGCGGCTGTCTGCTCCCGCGATAGGTGCTTCACCGGCGGGATAGACCTCCAGCAGCAATAGACCATCGACCTGAGACAATACTTCGACAAAGTCCTCGTACAGATCCCGGGTGCGGCTATATCTGTGTGGCTGATAAGCCATCACCAGGCGCTTATTAGGCCAACCGGCACGAGCCGCCTTGATAGTGGCGGCGACTTCGCTGGGATGATGGCCGTAATCATCAACCAGCATCACCTCGCCCTTGGGAGTATCGAAGGCCCCCAGATGCTGGAAGCGGCGGCCAATTCCCTGGAACTCCGCCAGCGCCTGCACTATGGCGGCATCATCTATATCATCTTCACAGGCCACGGCAATCGCCGCCAAGGCGTTCAGCACATTGTGCCGTCCCGGCAGATTCAGCAGCAGCTCCAAGTCGTCCCGCCCCTTGCGACGCACGGTGAAACGGCATTGATGTCCTTCTTGGCTAAAGTTGAGTGCCTGCACATCGGCCTCATCACTGAAGCCATAGGTCACCATGTGGCGACCAATACGTGGCATGATCTCTTTCACCACAGGATCATCGATACAGAGCACGGCCACACCGTAGAACGGCAGGTTATGCAGGAAGTCGACAAAGGTGGTTTTCAACTTCTCAAAATCGCCGCCATAAGTATCCATATGGTCGGCTTCAATATTGGTTACCACACTCACCATGGGCTGCAGATGCAGGAAGCTGGCATCACTCTCATCGGCCTCGGCGATAAGGTAACGGCTGTGCCCCAAGCGAGCATTGGTACCGGCACTATTGAGCAGACCACCTATTACAAAGGTCGGATCCCGCTCGGCCTGGCCATAAACACTGGCGATAAGGCTGGTTGTAGTGGTTTTGCCATGGGTGCCGGCAATCGCCACCCCATGACGGTAACGCATCAGCTCGGCCAGCATCTCGGCACGGCGCACTATCGGAGTGCGGCTGGCTCTGGCGGCCGCGACTTCCGGGTTATCCGCTTTAATCGCGGTGGAAACCACCACCACATCAACGTTCACCACAGCCTCGGCACTGTGGCCGATAATGATGCGAGCACCCAGAGCCGCCAAACGCTCAGTCACGGCATTTTCGGCAATATCCGAACCACTGACCTGATAACCTTCGTTGACCAGAACCTCGGCAATGCCCCCCATGCCGGCACCACCTATGCCAACAAAGTGAATACGACGCACCCGGCGCATTTCCGGGATCATGGCGCGAAGCTGGGCGTATTTCTCTGCTCTGTTATTCATCTATTTCCTTTCTCTGCCAGTTCGATACAGACTTGGGCGACTTTATCGGTCGCATCCAGCACGGCGGCCGCTCTGGCTCTCTGCCCCATCAGGGCCAATTCATTTCTATCACTGCCTAGCAGGGCCAGCTTATTCGCCAGCCTGGGCACATCGACAATAGGCTGCGGCAACAGGAAGGCCGCGCCCGCATCCACCAACACCTGGGCGTTGCGGGTCTGGTGATCATCCACCGCATGGGGATAAGGCACCAGTAGGCTTGGCAGGCCAACGGCCGCCAGCTCGGAAACGGTTAAGGCTCCGGCGCGGCAGATGACCACATCGGCCCAGCGATAGGCGGCTTCCATATCATCGATAAACTCAGCCACTTTGACTCTGCCGTCTTGTCCCAGCTGCTGATATTCGGCTTCCACCGGCGCCTGATTGCCCTTACCCACCTGATGCCAAACCGTCACCGACTGTGACTTGCTGACCTCGGCAACCACGGCCGGCATAAGGTCGTTGAATACCTTGGCCCCCAGGCTGCCACCGACGACCAGAATTTTCAGCGCATCCTGATGCTGGGCTCTGGGCTGCCCACCCAGAGTGATAAGCTCCTGGCGAATAGGGTTGCCCACCACTTCGGCCTTACCCGGCTCGAAGGTGTTGGCAAAGGCGCACAGCACCTTAGTGGCGATACGGGAAAGCAGCTTATTGGTCATCCCCGGAATGGCATTTTGCTCATGCAACACCAACGGAATACCACTGAGCTTGGCGGCAACGCCGCCCGGACCGCTGGCAAAGCCACCCATGCCCAACACCACATCCGGCCGAAATTCGCGGATGACCCTGCGCGCCTGAATAATCGAGCGCAGTACCTTGAAAGGCGCTGCCAGCTTGCGCACTATGCCGTTACCGCGCACGCCCTTGATGTCAATAAAATCTATGTCAAAGCCGTGTTGAGGCACCAAGCGCGCCTCCATCCGGTCTGCCGTGCCCAGCCAACGCACCTGCCAGCCCTGCTGTGCCAGGCGTCGGGCCACTGCCAACGCCGGAAAAACATGACCGCCGGTACCACCGGCCATCACCAAAATACGTTTGTTATTCACATTATTACCTTTCATGACTTCAGCCTCCCCTGCACCGCCTGGATCAGGCTGAGACGCCGCTCATGATCTATCCGGATCAGCATCATGACCGCAGCCGTCATCACCCAGAGACTACTGCCGCCATAGCTGATAAAGGGCAGAGTCAGCCCTTTGGTCGGCAAAATGCCGATACTGGCGCCCACGTTCACCACAGTCTGGAAACAGATCCAGATCCCTATGGCGTAGGCCAGATAACCTTCAAATGCCCGGTCCATGGCCAGGCATTGACTGCCGAGACGAATTGCCCGCAGCGCCACAAACAGCAGTACCGCCAGCACAGCGATAATGCCGATAAATCCAAGCTCTTCCCCTATAACGGCGAAGATAAAGTCAGTGTGCGCCTCCGGCAGGTATTCCAGTTTCTGGATACTGTTGCCAAGCCCCTGACCAAACCAGTCACCACGGCCATAGGCCATCAGCGACTGAGTCAACTGGTAACCACTGCCGAACGGATCCTGCCAGGGGTCGAGGAAGGAGGTTACCCGCCGCATCCGGTAGGGCTCCAGCAACACCAAAGCCACAAAGGCCATGACCCCGGTCAGGATCAGCGCAAAGAAGTCCAGCAAACGGGCGCCGGCCAAAAACAGCAGCCCCACAGTGCCGACAAATAGCACCACCACGGTTCCCAGATCCGGTTGCATCAGGATCAAGAAGGCATAGACGGCAAAAACCGCAATCGGCTTGTAAAAGCCCTTGGCGTTTTCACGCACTTCCTGATGCCGCCGTACCAGATAACCGGCCATGTAGACCGCAAAAGCAAACTTGGCTATCTCGGCTACCTGAATTCTCACCGGCCCCAGAGACAACCAGCGGGTCGCCCCGTTTACCGTGGTGCCTACTGCCAGCACGGCCACCAACATAACCCCAACCAGCAACAGCATCAGCGGACTCAGTTGCTGCCAGCGCTGCATCTCTACCTGCAACACCACTGCGGCTATCACCACGCAACCCACCAGATAAAACAGATGACGGGTCACAAAGTGAAACGGATTACCTGTCAGGCTCTGGGCTTCCGGCATAGAAGCCGACATCACCATCACAAAGCCAAAGGCGATCAACGACAAAACGGCAAGCAGCAAACGCCGGTCATACAGTTGCATGCCCTGCGATTGCTTCTCACCGAACCAGTCGGGCCAGCGCCACTTGAGGCTGGTCCCGAACAGGCTGAGTTGTCGTTCATCACTGCTCATCCAGCGCCTCCACCAGTTGGCGGAAATCATCGCCTCTGGCCATAAAGTTGCTGTACATATCCAGGCTGGCACAGGCCGGTGACAACAAGACTATGTCTCCGGAACTCGCCAGCTCGGCGGCCTTGCTCACGGCTTCTGCCATGGAGCCAACCTTGATGGCGCCCTCTTTCAATGCCGCAATCTTGTCACCGTCTCGCCCCAGGGTAATAAGGTGAGTCACAGAGCCGAGCGCATTGGCAAGCGGCCGGAAATCGGCTCCTTTACCATCACCACCGGCAATCAGGATCACATCACCGAGGTAGTCGCTGAGCCCTTCGAGCGCAGCCACGGTAGCGCCCACATTGGTGGCCTTGGAATCGTTGATCCAGGTGGCGCCATTCTTGACCGCCACCAGTTCACATCTGTGCGGCAAGCCTTTGTACTCGCGGGCCACTCTGGCCATGGCTTCCTTATCCACACCGGCCGCATCGGCCAACGCCATGGCGGCCAGCAGGTTGGCGTGGTTATGGCTGCCGAGCAGCGCCACATCCATCAGATTCATGATTTCACTGCTGCCGTGGAAAATCTTGCCGTCGGTGATCCCCCACTCATCCCCTTCGGGGTTACCCAGACCAAAGCTGTTGTTGTTCATGGGTGACATGGGCTGCGTTTGCGGATCATCCCGGTTGAAAATCGCCAGTCGGCTCAGTTCATAGAGCCGCAGTTTGGCCTGACGATAGGCTTCCAGGTCGCTGTATCTGTCCATGTGGTCTTCAGAAATGTTCAGGCAAGTTGCCGCCAAACATTTAAGACTATGAGTGGTTTCCAACTGGAAACTGGATAGCTCCAGCACATAGTGGCTGACGTTTTCGCCCAAAAGCTCCAACGCCGGTACCCCTATGTTGCCGCCGATGGCGGCTTGCTTGCCACCGGCTTTGAGCATTTCACCGACCAGAGTCGTCACAGTCGACTTGCCATTGGAGCCGGTAATCGCCAGCACACATGGGCCCTTGTCGGCGATGGCGCGGGCAAACAGTTCCACATCGCCGATCACTTCTATGCCCATATCCAACGCTGCCCTTACTTCGGGGGTATCCATGGGGATCCCTGGACTGATGATGATCTGCTCGGCCTGCACCAGACCACGGCAATCGAAACCACCGAAGCAAAACTCCAGATCCGGAAACTCATTTTTCAGCGCCTCAGCACCGGGTGGATTGCGGCGGCTGTCCATCACCATAGGGGCATGCCCCTGAGCCACCAGATAGCGCACCACAGACAAGCCTGTGGCCCCCAATCCCAACACTATGTGCGAACAGCGACTCATCATGACTGTTTACCTCAACTTCAGGGTGGCCAATCCCAGCAGAACCAGGAACAAAGAGATAATCCAGAAACGCACTATCACTCTGGGCTCGGGCCAACCTTTCAATTCATAGTGGTGGTGTATGGGTGCCATACGGAAAATCCGTTGGCCACGCAGCTTATAGGATCCAACCTGAAGGATGACTGACACAGTCTCCATTACGAATACACCGCCCATGATCACCAGCAAGATTTCCTGGCGTACCAGCACTGCCATGGTGCCGAGCGCCGCGCCCAGTGACAACGAGCCCACGTCGCCCATAAACACTTGTGCCGGATAGGTGTTGAACCAAAGGAAACCAAGACCGGCACCGACTATCGCGGTGCAGACAATCACCAGTTCACCGGCGCCAGGCAGATGCGGAATATGCAGATAGCCGGCAAATTGCGCATGGCCGGAGAGGTAAGCAATAAGCGCGAACGCCGCCGCAACCATAACGGTCGGCATAATCGCCAAGCCATCGAGGCCGTCGGTCAGGTTAACCGCATTGCTCGAACCCACTATGGTGAAATAGACCAGTACCACAAAAAATAGCCCCAGCTGCGGCATCACATCCTTGAAGAAAGGCACCACCAATTGGGTTTCACCGGGCAGAGATGCAGTAGCGTAGAGATAAAAGGCCACAGCAATCGCTGCAAGCGACTGTAAAATGTACTTCCAACGGGCTACCAGGCCCTTGGGATCCTTGCGCACCACCTTGCGGTAATCATCGAGGAAGCCGATGAGGCCAAAGCTGCCCAGAACGAATAACATCACCCAGACATAACGGTTACCGAGATCGCCCCACAGCAGGACACTGATAAAGATCCCCGCCAGCACCAGCAATCCACCCATTGTTGGGGTGCCACGCTTACTGAAATGTGACTCAGGGCCGTCATTACGCACTACCTGGCCTATCTGCAAAAGCTGCAAACGTTCAATCAACTTGGGCCCCCACCAGAGCGCGAAGCTGAGGGCGGTTAACAACCCCAGAATCGCTCTGAAGGTCAAATAGGAAAACACGTTAAACCCGGTATAAAACTGGGTTAGATACTCCGCCAGATACACCAGCATCTACACTAACTCCCCACGCCCGAAGGCTGATTTAAGGGCCTCGACCACACGCTCCATACGCATGCTGCGTGAACCCTTGACCAATACAGTGACACTCCCTGACAACTGATTGATATATTTGATTAAACTTTCCACCAAACGCCCTTGGGTATCCAGATGTTCCGTACCAAACCCCTGGCTGGTGTTCTGGGTTAATTGACCGCAGCAAAACAGGGCATCTATCCCGGCCTCCCGGGCATACTCACCCAGCTCGCGATGCAAAAGGGGGGCATTGTCGCCTAATTCCCCCAAATCGCCCAGTACCAGAATGCGATTTCCGTGAATTTCGTGAAGCCAGTTGATCGCAGCCTTGACCGAGGCCGGATTGGCGTTATAGCTATCGTCGATCAGCTGCACCCGCCCAAGCTCAGTGGGCAGCATGCGTCCCTTGACCGGCTGCATCTGTTGCAAGCCAGAGATAATGCTTGCCATATCCAGGCCCAGCGCCAGGCAAACCGAAGTTGCCGCCAGAGCATTGGCCACCTGATGTCGGCCGGCCAACGGCAGCGCCAGCAGATACTCCTGTTGCTGCCAGCAAAGAGTGCAGCGATAACGCCCCGAGGCATCGGCCTGTAAATCTTTGGCTGTCAACTCGGCTGCTGCGTCAATGCCATAGCTTAACTGACGGTAGCCTAACGCAGCCTGACGCATTACCTCGGCGTATCTGTCATTGGCATTGATAATGGCGCAGCCGTCCGGGGCCAAGTGATTGAAAATCTCGGATTTGGCCGCCGCCACACCGGCCTCTGAGCCAAACCCTTCGAGGTGGGCGCTGGCAACATTGTTCACCAGGGCAACATCCGGGCGCACTATGGCCGAGGTGTAATCAATTTCACCCTTGTGGTTGGCACCAAGCTCAAATACCGCGTATTCGTGTTCAGGCTCCAGTCGCAAGGCTGTCAGCGGCACGCCTATGTCGTTGTTGAAGTTACCGGCGGTGTAGAGCACCTTGGCATGTTGCGACAATATGGTCGCCAACATCTCCTTGACGCTGGTCTTGCCGTTGGAGCCGGTCAAGGCAACACACTTGGGTGATACCAGGCTGCGTACTATGGCCGCCAGTTGCCCCAGGGCCTGGTGAGGATCGGCCACCAGCAGCTGCGGCACATCGAGTGCCAACTCGCGGCTGACCAGGAGCGCTGCGGCGCCATTTTTGACCGCCGTTGGCGCAAACTCATGGGCGTCGAAGCGCTCGCCCTTGAGGGCGATAAACAAACCTTTGGTGCCTATATCGCGGCTATCTGTGCTGACACTCTCAATCAACTGCTCTGCGGCAGTCGCTGGAATCAACTTGGCATTTAGCGCCGTGGCTATCTGTTGCAGAGTTAAAGGGATCATGCCTTGCCTCCGCTAAGTTCCAGCGCCAAGGCCCGCTCATCGTAGTGATGACGGCTTCCTGCAACTTCCTGATAGGTTTCATGCCCCTTACCAGCCAATAAAATCACATCTCCCGCCTCGGCCTGGGCGCAAACCTGTTTAATGGCTGTCACCCTATCGACACAGGAAAGTGCCGCCTCGGGGCGGGTCAGCCCGGCCATGACTTCATCAATGATGGTTTGCGGCTCTTCGCTGCGAGTATTGTCGCTGGTGACCATCAAGCGGTCGGCAAAAGCCTCGGCAGCGCGGGCCATCAGCGGCCGCTTGCCCCTGTCACGATCGCCGCCGCAGCCAAAGACACACCAGAGGCGGTTGTCGGTATGCAGCCGCAGCGCCTTGAGCGCTTGCTCCAGCGCATCCGGGGTGTGGGCATAATCCACCACCAGCGAAAAACCTTTGTTCGACGGGAAACACTCCATCCGTCCGGGCACGGGCTTAAGGGCCGGTGACAACGTCAGCAGCTTTTGCAGCGGATACCCCATGGCATAGAGCGCCGTCAGCGCCGCCAACAGATTGGAGAGATTGAATTCGCCCAGCAGCGGGGTTTCCAGCACACCTTTGCCTTCCGGCCAGTGGATCTCGGCGCGCACGCCCTTGGCGTGATATTGAGGATTGACAGCAACAACTGCCGCTCTGGGATCTTGATTAATGCTATAGCCAAGCAACTTGGCCTTGGGCAGTTCCTCGAACCAGGCCTGCCCTGTGGCGTCATCCAGGTTAATCACCGCGTGTTTGAGACAGGCAAACCGCATCAGCCTCAATTTGGCGGCGGCATAAGCCTCCATGGTCAGGTGGTAATCCAGATGATCCCGGCTCAGGTTGGTAAATACCGCCACTTCAAAGGGTGCGGCTTCTACCCGCCCCTGCACCAAACCGTGGCTGGATACTTCCATGGCACAGACGCTGACATCCATCAGCTCAAAAGCCTTGAGCTGGGCCATTACGGCCAAGGCATCACTGGTAGTATTGGTCGCTTCCTGGAGTTTCCCCAGCAAACCGTTCCCCAAAGTGCCCATGACACCGGCCTTTTCGCCGAGCAAAGACACCCACTGGGCGATTAGCTGGCTGACAGAAGTCTTGCCATTGGTGCCGGTAATCCCCACCAGACGAGGCTTGACCGCGTGAATGCCATAGAACTGGGCCGCCAGCGCCGATAGCTGCCGACTCAGTTGAAAAAAGTAGATGGTTAAGCCTTGCTCCCGCTCCACCTTGCCGTGGGCATCCGGATCGTCCGTATGCAGCAAGGCAGCCGCGGCTCCCTTGTTGAAGGCGGCGGCAACATACTCCCGACCATCGGCCTGATGTCCGGGAACGGCCACGAAAAGGCCGCCTTCAACCACTTTCCGGCTGTCGAGACAGGGCTCGGCCACCGCCTCCGCGCCGGAGTAATGAAACCAGGGAGCCAGCAGATCCCGCAATAACATCATTCTGCTCTCCTAGGTACCTGAGCCAGTTGCACGCGAGTATCATCACTCACAGGCTCCACATTCAACATCTGCAACGCGCCGGACATCACCTTGCCAAACACAGGTGCCGCCACCACGCCGCCGTAATATCTGTCCCCTTTGGGCTCGTTGATCACCACTACCATGGCGAGCCTGGGGTTATTGGCCGGCGCGACACCGGCAAACAGGGCAACATAATCATCGCCATAGCCACCGGCTATCGCCTTACGACTGGTGCCCGACTTACCGGCAACCGGATAGCCTTCAATGTGCGCCCGAGTACCTGTGCCGCCCTTCTCGGTCACGCCCACCAGCATGTTGATCACATCGCGGGCCACGTCCGGGGCTATTACCCGGGTGCCTTCCGGCGGTTGCTTCAGTTTAAGAATCGATACCGGGTAAAGCATGCCGCCGCTGCCCAGAGTGGCGTACATACGCGCCAATTGCAGCGGGGTAGCGGTCAGGCCATAGCCGAAGGACAGAGTCGCCCGTTCAAAGTCGGACCATCTGTGTCTGTCCTGCACCAAACCGGCACTCTCGCCGGTCAGGTTGATCCCTGAATAGTTGCCGAGCCCCATGGACTGATAGGTGCCCAGCAGCTGCTGCACCGGCATTTCCAGTGCCAACTTACTGATCCCCACGTTACTGGACTTGATCAAAATCTTCGCCAGCGACATATCGCCATAGTTGCGGGCATCCCGCACCTGTCGACCACCGATACGCATCCAACCGGGTGATGTCGGGATAAGCTCATCGCTCTTGACGATTCCGGCTTCCAGCGCAGCCACCACCACAAAGGGTTTCACCGTCGAACCCGGCTCGAAGGTGTCTGTCAGGGCACGGTTACGCATCCTGTGGCTCTGCAGATTTTCCCGCGAGTTTGGGTTATAGGAGGGGGTGTTGACCATCGCCAGCACTTCACCCGTGTGCACATCCAGCACCACCACAGAACCGGATGTTGCCTGGTTCATTTCGGTGGCACGCTTGAGCTCACGGTAAGCTAACTGCTGAATACGCTGATCTATGCTGAGCACCAGATCATTGGGGCTCTCGCCCTCCTGGATAATATCCAGCCGCTCAACCACCCGGCCGTCACGGGACTTGCGCACCTTCTGCTTGGAGGGAGTGCCGGTCAGCCAGCTGTTGTAAGTGTTTTCAATGCCTTCGATGCCAACATCATCGATATTGGTGATCCCGACCAGCTGAGCGCTGATCTCACCGGCCGGATAGTAACGGCGTGATTCGGACTTGAGGTAGATGCCGGGTAGCTTCAGTTGTTCGATATAGTGCGCTACCGCCGGGGTAACCTGGCGCTTGAGGTAGGTAAAGCGTTTCTTGGGGTTGGACTGCACCCTTGCCAACAGGTCATCCAGCGGCTCGTGCAATACATCGGCCAGTGCCCGCCAACGGCGCATATCATTGAAGCCATCCTTGTCGTGAACCACCTTGGGATCGGCGTAGACGGCACGCACAGGCACACTGACGGCCAGCATCTCGCCGTTGCGGTCAGTGATAAGCCCTCTTTGCACCTCGTTGGAGGTGGTTCGCAAAGTACGCATATCACTCTCATGACGTAGTTTTTCCGGTTCTATCACCTGGATGTAGGCGGCACGTCCAACAAGCGAGACAAACAACAGGCAAACAAAAGCCACCACCACCTGCAGTCGCCAGTGGATCAGTTGGGGCTTTTGAATCCTTTTAGCCTGTTTTCTCATGGGAGTCTCACTACCACCTCTTCATTGGGTAAGGGCCTTATCATGTCCAATTCCTTGGTCGCAATCCGAGTTATCCGGCTGTGCTCTGCCTGCGACTGTTCTTCCAGCAACAGGTTGCGCCACTCAATGTCCAGGCGATCCCTTTCCTGTAACAGCTTGTCCAACTCACTGGTTTGGGTACGGCTGATGTGGCTGGTATATACCACGGCAACCGCATTACCCAGCACCAGCATGCCCAGCAAGAGGATCCATTTGTGCTGCCAAAGATCCTGCAGCACTATGCGCGCCAGATTGAGTTGCGACTTACTCACCGTCAACCTCAGTAAGGCAAACGCTCGGCAATTCTGAGTACAGAACTGCGGGCCCGGGCATTAACGGCAATCTCTTCATCCGATGGTTTCATCGCCTTGCCTATGGGCAACAGCTGCCGCGAGCGGTTGAGCTCGGCCTCGGTCACCGGCAAACCGTAGGGCACTTCCTCGCCTTTGCTGTGACGGCGGATAAAACGCTTCACCATGCGATCTTCCAGGGAGTGGAAGCTGATGATCGACAGCCGCCCCTTGGGCGCCAGTACTTGCAGTGCCCCTTCCAGCGCCTGATCTATCTGATCCAGCTCGCTGTTGATATAGATGCGAATCGCCTGAAACACTCGAGTTGCCGGATGCTTGTTGCGCTCTTTGTGTTTGGTGATCCTTTCGATCAAGCCGGCCAAATCTTTGGTGCGCAAAAACGGCTTCTCATCACGGTCGGCGGCGATACAACGGGCGATATGGCGGGCGTTTTTCTCTTCACCATAGGTCTTGAATACCCAAGCCATATCTTCGACTTCGGCCCTGGCGAGCCATTGAGCCGCCGTTTCGCCCTGGCTGTTATCCATCCGCATATCCAGTGGACCATCACGCAGAAAACTAAAGCCACGCTCGGCATCGTCCAGTTGCGGTGATGACACACCGAGATCCAGTAAGACACCGTCTATCTTGCCCACCAGCCCAAGTTGCTCAACATAGTCGGCCAACTGGCCAAAACCGCCATGGACTATGGTGAAACGCGGATCATCGGCAAACTGTTTGGCAGCTTCAATGGCCGCCGGGTCTCTATCGATGGCAATCAGCCGCCCCTGTTCTCCCAGGCGGGAAAGGATCTGACGTGAGTGTCCGCCTCGACCGAAAGTGCCGTCGATATAGATGCCATCTGGGCGGATATTGAGCCCGTCTACCGTTTCTTGAAGCAGGACAGACAGGTGGGCAAAGTTTTGGCTCATCACTCTCTTCTTTAATCTGGTCTCACTCATCAGAGTGAGAAATCAGCCAGCCGCTCACTGGCGGTCAATCCCTGGCTCTTAATCATCTCCAGGCTGTCGGCCAGCTGCTGCTGCCAGACCTGCTCATCCCAGAGTTCGAATTTGTTCAACTGCCCGACCAACATGGTCTTCTTTTCCAAAGAGGCGTATTGCCTGAGCGGCGGAGTCAACAAAACCCGGCCGTTGGCATCCAACTCACATTCCTGGGCATAGCCCAACATCAGGCGCTTCATCGCCCGCTCCTGTGGTTGAAAATCAGACAGACCGAGCAGCTTGTCGGCGACTTTGTTCCATTCGTTTATCGGATAGATCAACAGGCAGGGAGATTGGATATCCACAGTGATTACCAGCTTGCCTTGATGATCGGCATGCAGAGGCTCGCGGTATCGCGTTGGCATAGCGATCCGCCCCTTGGCATCCAGATTCAAAGCACTTGCGCCGGAAAACACTTGGTTTCATCCTTGCTCAGTTAATAGATCCACAAATATCCACAAATTCCCACAGATGCTAAGTTTAGGGATAGTCAACAAGGATTGTCAAGCAATGCAAACTCGAATAAAGCCAGTCACCAAGCGGGTTAGCAGCGTGTCACAACATTTTTTGAACAGCCGAATTCCAAGTGGCAAAAAGTGGTGCTACCGCCCCTGGCAGTGGAAAATTTCAACACTGACAGGGGAGATTTTCACAGTGAAAAGAAACGATTGTGGAGAAGTTTCCCGGATCCGGGCATTCAGGAGTGCGATCCAGTGCAAACTTCTGTGGCGGCAAAACTCGGCCAGGATAAACCACTATGCCAACCTTACAGCTGTATCTGAGGGTTAAATGTTAAATCATGGTTAACTAAAATTTCTTGCCCATATCAGAGCGACAGGCTTTTCCTAAATAGTGTTCAGAGCCTGAGTCAAAGATTTCAGCACTGTTTTGATACAGCCGGAACCCCAAAGGATAAATTCAGTCTAATTTTTAGGCTAAACAGGCCGATAAAGGATACATAATAGGCTAACAGTTAAAGCATCTAACCGGCGCAAAAGCCGCCGGCACGGGGAACTCTAATGGGATTGGACAGCATTTACGCCATGTTGGCGCGCCCGGTCAAGGCGGTATTTCAGCCCAAACGCGAAGTGGAGCAGGTCAAGACCAGCTCCGCCATAGCGCCCGACAGCCACGAAGCCCCGCAATCGCAACTGCCTCCCGAAATAGACAAGCGTGAAAAAGTCGCTGATCGCCGCAAAGAGCAGAAAGGCTTTGCCCACGAGCGGCGTAAACATAACCGCCGCCAGGAAGATGAAGAAAGGGATGAGTCCAGGGCGCAGGAAGAAGGCAAGGGTCAGATCATAGATATCGATGTCTGACCCTGCCGGTGAATGTCATTGAATCAAGGCTTCATAACTGCGCCGCCACCCGCTGACGTATCTCGGCCAGATTGGTTTCGCGAAGTAGTTTGCCATCCTCATAAACGGTTTGCAGTAGCCCCTGGGCTTCTTCAGTCACCGAAACATCGTCTCTCAGCACCAGCTCACCGTCTTGCATAACCACTTGCAGTAGCCCCTTGGCGGAACGCTTTTGGCTATCTGTCTTGGGCGCCTTGAAAATCGCCAGCGGCTCGCCGTCTTTTATCACGTGGGTCGCCTTGACTGCCGAGCCATGGGTATCTCGGGTGACATATTGATAGCTGTATGAGCCAATCCCCAGCACGACTTTGGAAGCAAAACCTTTATCCATCAAACGCTGCAGTATTTGTCGTTGGCGCTCGAGCGTGATGGCATCGCCATAAATGGCACCCACATGGTTATCCAATAACTTGTAACCCTTGTCGGTCAAGGTGCCACCAAAAATGTCCCACAGGCACTCGATAAGCCCCTTCACCTCGCAGGCCATCAGGGTTTGGCGCTGCAGACCGATAAACTCACCATGCCAACTTATCGCCTCATAACCGTTATCGGCCGCCTTTTGCAATGCTTCATCCAGGCCACATTCGCGGATAAGTGATTCAGGCGCCAGCTTATAACCGCTGAGAATGGTCACGGGATCGCCGGAATCGGGACGGATCACCAGGGTGCCGTCACGCTCGAGGATCTCCTGCTTGAGTTCAGGTAAGTACTGAGTCACCAGAGTCCAGAAATCCCAGGTATCGGACACCACACTGAGGATCCCCTTGGGAGACTGGGTCTGCATCAGATAACGGAAGAAGGCGATCTCCCCTTCGAGGATCCAGGAACAGGTCACCGAGTGCTCAGTGGCATCCACTGAGGCGCCGACCAACTCCTTATCGACATCGGCACCATAGTACTTCTCGGCAAACAGCACCGCCGGAATGGTGTCGGTTCCAACAAAACCGCTGGCCAAATGGCCAAAACCACTCATGGCAGCGGCCTGCTTACCGAACATGCCGCGAAAACTGAAGTCATGCCCCTGAAACGCTACCATCTCGGCAGGCAGGCCTGTCTTGTCGGCGAACTCTTTAAAGGTACGCAGGTAAGCAACGGCCGTGGTGGCACTGGTTTGTATCGGCCAGTTTTCACAACTGAGCACGGTTTCTATCATGTTGGTCAACCAGGGGAAATCCGGATGGGTGTTGACTATGGTCAACGGCGGCACCAGATAAGGCACCAGAGTACCCTCTTCCAGCGCCTTGATCCTCAGCGGTAAATACCCAAGGTCGTGGAGTTTTTCCAGGTAAGAGACATCGACACTGTACCCCAGCATGGCACTGAGTATGCGCTTATGGGCGGCCACGGCCTGCGCCTTCGGCTGACTAAAGAAGCTGTCCCACTCCTCCATCAAATAGCTCTTGATAAAATACTGCAGTCCAATAAAAGCGACTTTGTCATTGTCTGCTATGTTGGCATTGCGACCGCTGCGGGAAGTGAAGTTGGCATACACCTCGGTCACCTGAGGATGATAGGCGCGACCATGAAACTCTTTGTAGACATCCTTCTGCATTGAGGGGGCGATGATACTCATAATAAACTCCTTTTATTCAAACAGTTTCAAGGTGTGCAGCTCGACAATTTGCGACTCAAACGGATGCAATGGACACACAGAATCTGTGGTAAACACGGCATCAATCAAGCCTTCCAGCGGCTCTATTCCGCGGGAAAACAGACCATGGGTCACATAGAGTCCCACTCGGGCGGCGCCCTTTTGTTTCAAAAGCCGCGCCAGCTCGATAAAGGTTCTGCCACCGTCACAAATATCATCCAGGATCAGCAGACTGCGGCCAGCGACATCGGCGTTCAACTCGGATGCCAATATGGCGCCCGTCGCCGGATCCCGGCGTTTACTGGCCTGAAAGACTTCGGCCTCAATCCCGGCGGCACTCAGCGCATCGGCAACCTTGGCTATCTTGTGGCTGGCGCCCTTGTCCGGCGCAAGCAGTGCCGCCTGGTGGGTTTGCAGCCACTGCTTCAGCTGCGTAAACTGACAAACCAGCTGCGCCTGATGTACCTGCTCAGCTTCCAGCAGTTGCTCACTGACCACCGAGTGCAGATCCCAGCAGCGGATCTGGCTGAAGCCGGCATTTCGCAGCAACCCCGCCATCACGGCGGCGGAAAAGGCCTCACCGGCGACGCAAACCCTGTCTTGGCGGGCATAGGGGAAATAGGGAAGTTGCAGTGAAACCTGAATGCCGGGGGCGGCGCGGTCCAAAGCATCTTTGATCAGCAGCAGCTGCATGATGGCATCACTGCTCTGCAACCTGGCGTAGATAATCGCGCTCTGTACCTGTTGTCCATCAAAACCCGCCAGACGCACATGCTGCTCACCACCGGCAAACTGCCATTGCTCAACAGTCAAAGCCTGTCGGGTTGCATCTTTGTTTACTAGCTCAATACTGATATCCATATCTCTCACCGTTAAGTGTCTTAGTGACACTTAATCTAAAGCAACGAGCTGGAGTGGTCAAGCTTATTTTGAGTCAAAAGGACACTTATCTAAAAAGAAGATTTAAAACAATGAATAAGATAGTGGTAAACCAAAGAAGCTCTAATGGAGTTTCAAGCTTCCAGGTTACGTACAAAGCGATAATCGGCAGCTTCAGGCAATACCCGGTAGAGCTGGGGTGGGCGACCGACTTCGACCCGGCCCTCTCCACAGGGGGCGAGCACGCCGGCCTGCTCTATCCGCCGCCGGAAAGATTTCTTCTGCAGTGGCTTACCCAGAATGGCCTCATGCACTCGTTGCAACTCGGCCAGGGTAAACAATTCCGGCAGGGCAAAAGCCGCCACCAGGCTGTAAAGCGCCTTTTGCCGTAAGCGCTCCTGTGCCAAGGCTATGATATCGGCGTGATCAAAGGCCAAGTGTTCAGGCAGCGACTGCAAGCTGAACCAGCGGCTCTCTTCAGAACCTTCCATGACGGGTTCAAGATGAGGCATCAGCGCATAATAGCTGATGGTGACCGACCAGCCTCTGGGATCCCGGCGGCCATTGCCTATACTCTGCAACTGCTCCAGGTAGGGTGGCACTATCCCTGTCTTTTGCTTAAGTTTGCGCTTGGCCGAAGCATCGATATCCTCATCCTGCAGCAGATCGATAAAGCCGCCCGGCAATGCCCACATCCCTTTGCAGGGAAACCCGGAACGCTTGACCAAGAGCACACACAATTGCCCTTCTCGCACACAGAGCAGCACGCTGTCGACACTGGTCAACGGCAGCGGATAATCATGGATACTGTATTGCGCCAGATATTCGGCTTCGGTCGTCACAGTCATGGATGGCTCACTTTGGTGTCTTTGGGGCACTATTTTGAGTCACTATTCAATGGGAGACAATAACAGCCGACAAGAAACCGCCCGGCACATCACAGTTCGTCGGTTTCATGCCAGTGGCGACAACGGTCCACCGCCTTTTGCCAACCACGGTAATAAAGCTCCCGCCGTCCTTCATCCATGGCCGGCTCGAAGCAACGTTCAACATCGCTCCGGTGAGAAAGATCTTCCACCGAGTCCCAGAAACCACAGGCAAGACCGGCCAAAAATGCCGCTCCCATGGCGGTAGTTTCGGTCAAGGCCGGCCGCAGTACTTGAGTATCTGTGATATCGGCCTGAAACTGCATCAGGAAGTCGTTACTCACGGCGCCGCCATCCACCCTCAGCTGCTTGAGTGCAACAGCGCTGTCTTTACTCATGGCATCCAGCAGATCCCGGCTCTGATAGGCGATGGATTCCAGCGCCGCACGTATGATGTGGTTGCGGTTTACGCCGCGGGTCAATCCTTGCAAAGAGCCGCGGGCGTTGGCATCCCAATAAGGGGCTCCCAGCCCGACAAATGCCGGCACCAGATAAACCCCATTGGTATCTTCTACCTTGGAGGCAAAGTACTCTGTGTCCTGGGCATCACGAATAAGCCCCAATTCGTCCCTCAGCCACTGTATGGTCGCGCCGCCCATAAATACCGAGCCTTCCAGCGCGTATTGCACCTCGCCCTTGGGGCCTACAGCCACAGTTGTCAGCAACCCATGCTCTGAGCGCACCGCCTTGTCACCTGTGTTCATCAGCAAAAAGCAGCCTGTGCCATAGGTATTCTTGGCCATGCCGGGTTCAACGCACAGCTGGCCGAACAGCGCCGCCTGCTGATCCCCGGCCATGCCGGCGATGAGAATTTCACTGCCCTCACCGGCAATCCGGGTTGTGCCATAGACAGCCATCGACGGCTTGACCTCGGGCAACAACGAAGCTGGGATGTCCAGCGCCTGTAACAGGGTCTGATCCCAGCATTGTTTGTGGATGTTGTAGAGCATGGTGCGCGACGCATTGGTGGGGTCGGTCACATGCACCTTGCCCTCGGTCAGCTTCCATACCAGCCAGCTGTCGATAGTACCAAAGAGCAACTCGCCTCTTTCGGCCCGCTCGCGGGCACCCTCGACATTATCCAGCAGCCACTTAATCTTGGTGGCTGAAAAATAGGGATCCAGTAACAAACCTGTATTGTCGCGGACATAGTCCTCCAGCCCCTCGGCCTTGAGCTGCTCACAGATCTCCTTGCTGCGCCGGCACTGCCAAACAATGGCATTGGCAACTGGCTTACCTGTGAGCTTATCCCAGATGACAGTGGTTTCCCGCTGATTGGTAATGCCGATGGCCGCTACTTCGTCACTGTGGATCCCGGCGCGGGCGATGACCTCTATCAGTGTCGAACTCTGGGATGCCCAGATTTCCATGGGATCATGCTCGACCCAGCCGGGTTGCGGGTAGTGCTGACTGAACTCTCGCTGGGAGACGGCCACGATATTGGCCTGTTGATCGAAAATAATCGCCCGTGAGCTGGTAGTGCCCTGATCCAGGGCAATAATATATTTCTTTTGCACGTGAAAGCTTTCTTGGGTTGGCTGAATTAATTTTGCTGCCAAGGCTGATCGCCTCGGGGTAAGCCGATTTCCGCTTCGGGAATATCACACTCCTGCGCCGGGTAATACCAGACGGCGGCAATCTTATCGCCCCTCAAGGTATAAACGCCCATATTACATTGGCTATTTTGCTCGCCATCCTGCTGCCAGCTGACCTTTTCCAGGGTGCTGACATAGTTACCCGAGCTCAGCGAGCCAAGAATACTGGCCTTGGCCCCCGGCAAAGTTTGAAAATAGTCGGTCATAGCCGCGCCCAATTCCGAATGCCCGGAAGCCTGCAGATCGACCTTGGCGATGCTGACATTAAACCAAGTCACGTCTTCCGTGGTTTGCGCCAACATCAGCTCAATCTTTTGCTCATTGAAACCTTGAATAAACATACTGACAGGATCTGACTCGGCCAAACTCGGCATTGAAATCAGAGAGATAGCACTGGCAAACAGGAATGGATATTTCATGGGCTTATTATTTTTTGTTGGCAATAGCATGAATATAAGCCCTGAGCTCGGCCACGCCAAGTATAAAACAGCCCTGAGCTCGCGCCCACCAGCGATCAAACAGCCCAGAGTGCAGCCTCGCCAAGTTTAACACCTCCTTGAGCCAGACTTGGCCTGATATGAAAAAGCCCCGCTTGGCGGGGCTCTTGTCTCATTCCTTGGCCGGAATGGTATTACATCTTATAGGTCACTTGCAGACCCGCCAACCAGACGTGGCCGCTGGCATCGCCCTGGAAGGCAACCTGAGCCAGACCCATCAGATCCTGAGTCTCGTTGATAGGGGCATCACCGTGGGCGCGGATATAGGTCAGACCCAGATCCACTGTCAGGTTCTTGCTGGGGGCATAACCGGCACCCACGCTGAACCAGAGACGGTCGGTATCTGGAATAGTGATAGTACGGTATTCATCGTCAACCGCTGTCTTATCCAAGGCCACACCGGCACGCAACAACCACTCGTTGTTCAGCTGGTAGCTGGTACCCAGAGCAAAGCGCCAGTTGTCTTTGAAGTTTTCTTCCTTCACCAGATCGGATTCCAGGCCGCCAATAGGCTTCTGCTCACCAGGGAAATAAGCCACCAGCTTGTTGAACACACTCCAGTCGGTCCAGTTGATGCTGGCGTGCATCGCCCAGTTGTCAGTCAACTGATGGTAAGAAGCCAGCTCGGCAAATGCCGGCAGCTCCAATGGCAGGTAGCCTTCAACCTCGGCTGTACCGCCGGTATAAAGGGCGCCACGGGCTTGGCCGTCCAGATCCAGCTCAACGTGGCTGTGATAGGCGATACCCAGGCGGTGATTAGCATTGATCTGCCAGCTGGCACCTAGCTGCCAACCATAACCAAAGTCATCACCTTCCAGATGCTTGAGCTCGGTGCCGGCGGCAGGCAGACGAGAAGTCACCTCTGCCGGCAAGCCAGGGATAGCACGAACACCTTCTATCCAGCCAGGAACAGATGCGCCTATCTCACCGTCACCATACACACCGCGCAGACCGGCACCCACAGTGAAGTGCTCATCAATGCGGTAAGCAATATTGGTGTTCAGCTCTACAGTAGTCACCGCGGTCTTGTTACCAAAAATGGAGGCAGCATGGGCGGCCGGCAGTTCGGTAGACAAACCATAGTTGGAGTTCAGTGCCAAACCCCAAGTCCAGCTGTCGTTGAGCTGGTTGGAGTAATAGAAGTTAGGCACTAAAGCGTTGTCAGCCACATCCAATGCATCGGCATTCATGGTCATGGCCTGAGGCAATAAAGGCGACGCCAACGAAACCTGACCCAAGGCGTCAACTTCCGGCATCACATAGATGGCACCGGCAGAGATCTGACGACCTTCAAGATAGCTGAGCATGGCAGGGTTACGCCCCTGAGCCGCAGGGTTATCGGCCATGGCCGCTTCACCGGCGAAGGCACGTCCAAGTCCGGTCGCTGAAGATTCTGCCAGTTGGAAACCAGCTGCTTGAACCTGAGTCGTTGCTCCCACAAAGCTGGCCGCAATGGCGACAGCAATAAGTTGTTTCTTCATTGTTATTCTCTGTCTGTTTATTTAGCAATTTCTGAATAGAGTAATAACTCCATTTTGTTGCGGCGCAGTTTACTGACACAGAATATCTTTGCAAGCAGCAAGCAAAAAACAGGATAAACAACCACAAAAATCAACAAAGAAAGACAAAAAAGTGACACAAGTCACTCTATAGGTGCTTAAAACAGAGAGGAAACGGCATTAATGTTTGCTGAAAAGAATTGAAACCCAAAAGGAAACAAAAACTATTAACTTGAAAAATAAGTATAAATTATTAAGTAACCATAAAAACACTTGTTCACTTAATTTAAATCAGACAAACAGCATAAATCACTAAGCATTCAAGGTTGCAGTCTACCTCCCTATGAACAAAACCTATAACCAAATGTTTTTAAAAAATAAATTATAGGTAACTACAGTCAACATACTTGTTTGGAACACAAGAGAGCAGACCTGTTACCAAGCCACTGGTCTGCTCTTGTACATGTGTACGCTGAAATAACAGGCGGGACTAGGCGCGCCAGCCCGGCAGCCCGGCTTCATAATCGGCGATGGCCTGCTCATGGGACAGAGTCAGGCCGATGGCATCCAATCCATTGAGCAGCTTATGACGGGCAGATTCAGCCAGTTGAAATGCAAAGTGTTTCCCGGAGGGTGAAACAACCTGGCACTGCTGCAGGTCGACTTTGATTTCACTGCCTTCGGTCGCCGTTACCTCCTCAAACAACTGTTGCACCTCAGCGGCCTCAAGGATCACCGGCAATAACCCATTATTGATGGCGTTGCCGTAAAAGATATCGGCAAAGCTGGGCGCAATAATCACCCGCAAACCATAGTCGGCCAGGGCCCAAGGCGCGTGTTCACGGCTGGAGCCACAACCGAAGTTTTCCCGCGCCAGTAAAATAGAGGCTCCCTGATATCTGGGCTGGTTCATCACAAAGGCAGGATCCGGCTGCTCACCGGCATCATCCAGATAGCGCCAGTCGTGAAAGAGATGGACACCGAAGCCATCCTTGGTGACCTTGGACAGAAACTGTTTGGGGATGATCTGATCTGTATCCACATTGGCGCTATCCAATGGCACCGCAATTCCCTGATGAATAGTAAAAGCCTGCATTTTATTTCTCCTGGCCAGCGTGGCGGATATCGACAAAGTGCCCGGCAATGGCGGCAGCGGCTGCCATGGCAGGACTCACCAGATGGGTACGGCTGCCGCGTCCCTGCCGCCCCTCAAAGTTACGGTTACTGGTTGAGGCGCAGCGATCGCCGCTTTCCAGGCGATCATCATTCATCGCCAGACACATGGAGCAGCCCGGCAAGCGCCACTCAAACCCGGCCTCGACAAACAGTTTGTCCAAGCCTTCGGCTTCGGCCTGAGCCTTCACTTGTCCCGAGCCCGGCACCACTATGGCGGTCACGCCGTCAGCCACCCGCCGACCACGGATCTGCGCCGCGGCGCTACGCAGATCTTCGATGCGCGAATTGGTGCATGAACCGATAAAGACCTTGTTGATGGCCACATCCGTCATCAGGGTGCCCGGCGTCAAACCTATGTAATTCAGCGCCTTTTCCATACTGCCGCGCACTGTGGCATCGGCCTCATCGGCGGGGTTGGGCACAGGTTTATCTATGGCCACCACCTGGCCAGGATTAGTGCCCCAGGTCAGTTGCGGCGCGATTTCACTGCCTTCCAACTCCACATAAGCATCGAAGATGGCATCTTCATCGGACTTGAGCATCTTCCAGGCTGCCAGGGCGGCATCCCAATCGGCGCCCTTGGGCGCAAACTGACGTCCCTCAAGATAGGCGAACGTGGTTTCATCCGGCGCGACCATGCCGGCCTTGGCACCCATCTCAATCGCCATGTTGCACAGCGTCATGCGCCCTTCCATCGACAGGGCACGAATCGCGTCACCGCAAAACTCCACCACATAGCCGGTGCCGCCATCCATGCCTATCTTGCCGATAATCGCCAGCACCACATCCTTGGCGGTAATGCCTTCACCCAGTTGCCCCTTGACCTCGACTCTCATGGTCTTGGCCTTAAGCTGCCGCAGCGTTTGGGTGGCCAGCACATGCTCCACCTCCGAGGTGCCAATACCGAAGGCCAGCGCGCCAAAGGCGCCGTGGGTAGCGGTATGGGAATCGCCACAGACAATAACCGTACCCGGCAGGGTAATGCCCAGCTCAGGCCCCATCACATGCACTATGCCCTGATTGGGGTGGTGAATGTCATAAAGACGCACACCGAATTCGCGACAGTTCTGTGCCAGGGTTTCAACTTGAGTGCGCGCCATGGGGCTCAAGGCGTCCAGACTGGCGCTCTTGGTCGAGGTGTTGTGATCCATGGTGGCAAAGGTCTTGTCCGGTGCCCGAAGTTGGCGCCCGGCCATCTTCAGGCCACTGAAGGCCTGGGGTGATGTCACTTCGTGCACCAGATGACGGTCGACGTAAATAATCGGCGCTTCTCCCGCCGGCGTCGCCACCAGGTGGGCATCCCACACTTTTTCATACAATGTCTTGCCCATTACACCCCCTCCCGAATCGCATTGGCGATATAGTCGCCCATCTCTGCCGTGGTCTTGGCATTATCCCGCTGCTCCGGCGCCAGCAACTCACAGGTAAAGAAGCCATCTGCCAGCGCTTTGCCTACGGCGCGCTCTATCGCTGCCGCCGCCTCTTCCTGCTGCAAGCTGTGGCGCAACATCAAGGCCGCCGACAAGATCTGCGCTACCGGGTTGGCAATCCCCATGCCGGCAATATCCGGGGCACTGCCACCGGCCGGTTCATAGAGACCAAAACCACTGCTGTTGATGGAAGCCGATGACAACAGCCCCATGGAGCCGGTCAACATGGCGATTTCATCGGAAAGTATGTCGCCGAACAGGTTGGAGCACAGCATCACATCAAAATCCCAGGGACGACGCAGCAATTGCATGGTGGCATTGTCGATATAGATATGTTCCAGTTCTACATCCGGATACTCGCTCGCGACCTGCTCCACCACTTCACGCCAAAGTACCGAGCAAGCCAGCACGTTGGCCTTGTCGACCGAAGTCACTTTGCCGCGGCGGCCGCGGGCGGCCTCGAAGGCGATATGGGCGATACGGCGGATCTCGGCGCGGCTGTATCTCATGGTGTCAAACGCCTCTTCGCTCTCGCCCTCCCCTTGACGCCCCTTGGGTTTGCCAAAGTAGATACCGCCGGTCAGTTCACGCACGCACAGCACATCAAACCCTTTGGCCGAGATATCGGCGCGCAGCGGCGACAGATGTTCCAGTCCCTGATGTAACTTGGCCGGTCTCAGGTTACTGAATAAGCCGAAATGGCCCCTCAGTGGCAACAGCGCGCCGCGCTCGGGCTGTTCATTGGGAGGCAGTTTTTCCCATTTGGGGCCGCCGACCGAGCCAAACAGAATCGCATCTGCCGCTTCACAACCGGCCAGGGTCGATGCCGGCAACGGGCAGCCATGGTTATCTATCGCTATGCCGCCGACATCATATTCGGCGTACTCCATTGCCAGGTCAAAGCGTTGCTCTACCGCCGTCAGCACCTTACGGGCCTGGGCCATGACTTCCGGGCCTATGCCGTCGCCGGCCAATACCGCTATCTGATAACTCATACGCCACCCAACTCCTTTCTCTGTTGTATTTTCTGTTTATGATCCGCCACCTGGTCGGCGCGCTGAATAAGGTTCATCACATGCACCAGGGCCGCGGCCGAAGCCTCGACCACATCGGTAGCCAAGCCGACACCGTGGAAATTGCGCCCCTGGTACTGAGCCGTGATATCCACCTGCCCCAGCGCATTCTGGCCTTCGCCTTTGGCGCTCAACTTATAGCTGCAGATATCTACGCTCTGGCCGCTGGCACGGGCTATCGCCTTATAGGCGGCATCCACAGGGCCATTGCCGGTGGCGGCTTCGGTCACTACCTCACCGGCGGCTTCAATACGTACAGTGGCGGTGGCCATGCCCTCGGTAGAGTCGGATTGCACCACCAGCTGCTGCAACTGGAAGTGGTCGTCGGCCGCCGCCCGGCCCTCCATATACACCAAGGCTTCCAGGTCATAGTCGAACACCTGACCCTTCTTGTCGGCCAGTTTCAGGAAGGCGTCGTACAGTTGATCCAATGAATAATCCTGCTCTGAATAACCCATCTGCTCCATTCGATGCTTGATCACATGGCGGCCGGAGCGTGAGGTCATATTCAGGTGATTGCGATTCAGGCCTATGCTCTCAGGTGTCATGATTTCATAGGTGTTTTGCGCCTTTAACATGCCGTCTTGATGGATACCGGATGAATGGGTAAAGGCATTGGCGCCCACTATCGCCTTGTTGGCCTGGATCGGCATATTGCATAGCTGGCTCACCATGGAGGAGATGCGGTGAATTTCCTGAGCCTTGATGCCAGTCTCCAGCCCCAGGATGTCTTTGCGGGTCGCCAGGATCATGGCAATCTCTTCCAGTGAGCAGTTACCGGCCCGTTCACCTATGCCGTTGATTGTACACTCAATCTGCCGGGCTCCCTGTTGCACCGCCATGATGGAGTTGGCGACCGACAGCCCCAAATCGTCATGGCAGTGCACAGAGATCACCGCCTGATCGATATTGGGCACCCGGTTGAACAGGGTTTGAATAATGCCGCCGAACTCGCTGGGAATGGTATAGCCCACTGTGTCCGGAATATTGATGGTGCGGGCACCGGCTTCGATGGCCGCCTCGACCATGTGACACAGATTATCTATCGGGGTCCGGCCGGCATCTTCGCAGGAAAACTCCACATCATCGGTAAAGCGCCTGGCATACTTCACCGCCCCTACCGCCATCTCCAGCACTTGGTCGAAGGAGCGCTTCAGCTTGCTCTGCACATGGATATTTGACGTTGAAATAAAGGTATGAATGCGGAACTGATCCGCGACCGACAAGGCCTGGGCCGCAGCGTCGATATCTTTCTCCAGTGCCCGCGACAGGGCGCAGACCCTGCTGTTTTTGATGGTACGGGCTATGGTCTGTACCGACTCAAAGTCGCCGGGAGAGGAAACCGGGAACCCCACCTCCATGATGTCGACCCCCAGGCGCTCGAGAGCCATGGCTATCTGCAGTTTTTCTTTCACTGTCAGGCTGGCAGCCAGCGCCTGCTCGCCGTCCCGTAAGGTGGTATCGAAAATAAACACTCTGTCAGACATCTGGATTCTCCATTCAGGGGTTTCGATTGATTTTTCCCGTGCCAGAAACAAAAAACCCCGCGGTTTCTGGCGCGGGGTTTTGAGTTCTGGCTTGCTAATCGACGTGCAAGTCTAGCTCCTCCGCGCAGGGACTGCGAGAGTAAGGAGGAGGAGAGACAGTTGCATTTGTGGGTTCATTTAGCCGTTCTATACCAGATAAAAATTCATTTAAAGTGGGTTTATATTCTTCCCACCGGGTTCAAGAAGTTCAATAATTAACTGCCTCCTTGCTCGCTGTCAAGCCTATATTTCTCAGCATCAGTTGAAAATTTCGGCTTAACGTGCTGATTTGCACCATTCAAGCCTTGGTGATCCAAAGCTAAATAGATGAATAAAATCTTGCCGATAGCATCATTTTTTGTGCCAAAAATGATAAAAAATAGTTATTATCTCAACACGGTTACGCCCGGCAAAACTCACCTTCACTCAGCGGAGAAAAAATGGATTTTCGCCTCTTGGCACTGAGCTTGCTCCTGTGGTCATTTTCTTGTGTGCTTTGGGCCGCGGAGCGGTTGGACACTCTGGCCAACACCCTCTATCAATATCCTACGCTGGCGCTGACCCAAATCAATGAGCTTGAGCGTCAAACCTCAGAATTGAGCCAGGCCCAAGTGCTGAGATTACAGTTATTTAAATGTGAAGCACTCCTGCAATTAGGAGACAACGGCGCCGCCATCAATCTGGCCGAACTGGGAGAAGCCAGAGCCAAGCAACTAAGGCTGGAACAGGCAGACAGTTATTTTCAAATTTGCCGCGCCGATGCCTATGCCAATTTCGACGATCTTAAACAATCACTGCTGTTACTCGACGGCGCCATTGAACAGGCCAAACGCCACAACCAACCCCAGGCTCTGGTCAACGCCCTGAGACTCAAGGGTCAGCTGGAAAACGACCTTGGCAACTATGGCACCGCCATCGAAGATCTGCGTCTGGCGCTGGACATCTACCCGGATATCAGCAGTCAAAATCCGTCCTGGCTATGGCCACCTCTGGCCTATGTTTACGGCGACATGGCCAGCCTGATGTATTCCACCGGCGACCTGCGCCAAGCGGCCTACTATCTCAAGTTGGCACTGGACACAGATGAAGCCAAAGGCAAGGTGCGCCATGTGCTGTTATTAATGGCCGCCAGAGTCGCGCTGGCACAGGAGGATATGGCCCAAGCCGACAGCCTGCTGAAACAGTCCAAAATACTGCTGCCTGAGATAGGCTCACCGCTGGAGCTTGCCAACAGTTACAGCCAAATAGCCGTGATAGAACTCGCCAGGGGCAGAACCGAGATTGCCGACGAGTTAGTGGGTATTGCCCTGCAGACCTATGAAAAACAAGGCAAAGTAAACAACTATATGCGTGCTACCCGGCTATTGGCCAGGGTGCGTCTCGCCCAGCGCAACGACGATGAAGGCATAAGGCTGTTGATGCAGGCGGCGCAGCAGGCCGAGCAGCTGCAACTGGCCGATGAAGTGGCCTATACCCAACAGCTTATCAGTGACTATTACGCCGAAAGAGCAGAGTTCAAACCGGCATACGAGGCGATGAAACTGGCGGCCCAGGCCGCGGCCGAGGCCCAAAAGCAGCTCAACAATACCCGCTTTATGCAATACAAGGCCAGGCTCAGCCAGCAGGAGCAGCTGCAGGTAGAAACCCAGCAGAACATTCGTCTTGCCAGTGCCGATCAGCGCTCCAAACTGAGCCAGGCCTACGGCACCATCTCTGTGCTGGCACTCGCCATCATAGGTGCGCTGATCTGGTTGGTCAGTCGCCGTAACCGCTGGCAACAACCGAGTACCGAGGCACTGGAAAAACTGCCTGCGGCCCAGCAGCTGGATGCCATGCTCAGCAGCGCCAAGAAGGGCAACTACCCCTTGAGCCTGTTGTTGCTGAGTACCAGCCATATACGTCAGGTGGATCTTTCCGCCCTGCAGCGGGCGCTGGAACAGAAACTCAGAGAGCAAGACAGACTGCTGCGCTACAGCATGGATGAGATGGTGATCCTGCTGCCCTACACCTCGGTCCAGGGCGCCTTGCAGGTCAGCGAGCAACTCAAGCCGATAGTGCAGAGCTGGCAAGTGGCTCATGCCGTGCGCATTGGAGTGGCCTCGCTGCAGCAGCCCGATACCCTGGATAGCCTGGTGAAGCGTGCAGGCGTCAACCAACTCAGTCAGCAGAAAGCCGCCGAGCAACATCAGTCACCGGCGAGATAAGCCTCTATCTCGTCGAGGAACTGATCGCCAAAGCGGGCCAACTTGCGCTCACCAACACCATTGACCGCCAACATCTCGCCCTGGCTGGTAGGCAAAATCGCCGCCATTTCCGCCAGGGTTGCATCGTTGAATACCAAATAGGGTGGTACGTCCTGCTCTTCGGCTATGCTGCGCCTTAACTGCTTGAGGCGGGCAAACAGCTTGCGATCGTAGTTGAGTGGCGCCTTGCTGCTGACGTTGCGCCTGCGGGTAACATGCAAGTCAATTCTGGGTTCGGCCAACATCAGTGCAACTTCGCCCCTGAGCACAGGCCTGGCGGCCGGATTCAGGCGAATACTCGAGCCACGGGTAATATCCTGGCTCGCCAGCCCCAAATGGATAAGCTGTCTGGTCACACTGAGCCAGTGTTCATGGCTCTTGTCTTTGCCGACACCCCAGGTGGATAACTTGTCGTGCCCCCGGTCGACCACGGCGGCCGATTTGGAGCCTCTGAGCACCTCTATCAGCTGGTTCATGCCAAACTTCTGCCCCAAGCGATATATGCAGGACAACACCTTCTGTGCATCCTCGGTGCCGTTGTAGCGTTTCGGCGGATCCAGGCAGATATCACAGTTGCCGCAAGGCTCCAGCGCCGGCTCATCGAAGTAGTGCAGCAACACCTGGCGGCGGCAGGTCTGAGCTTCGGCAAAGGCCGCCATGGTATTGAGTTTATGCAGTTCCACCTGTTGCTGCGGCCCGGGTTCACCCTGCTCAATCAGGTGGCGCACCCGGCCGATATCGGCGGGCTCGAACAGCATAAAGGCTTCGGCCTCGAGACCATCTCGCCCGGCGCGGCCGGTTTCCTGATAGTAGGCCTCTATGCTCTTGGGCAGATCATAATGCACCACAAAGCGCACGTTGGACTTGTTGATCCCCATGCCGAAGGCGACCGTGGCCACCACTATATCCAACTGTTCCTTGAGAAATCTGTCCTGAACACTGGCGCGCTCGTCGCCGCTCATACCGGCATGATAGCCTTCGGCGGCATAGCCCTGTAACCGCAGCCTTTCGGCTACTTCATCGACCCGGCGACGGCTGGAGCAATAAACAATCCCGGCGGCGCCGTTCTGCGCGGCAATAAACTGGCGCAATTGATTGGCGGCGTTAAGCTTTTCCGCCACTGTGTAGCGAATATTCGGCCTATCAAAGCTGGAAAGAAGCACATAGGGGGCGATATTGAGCCGCTGGCAGATATCATCCCGGGTCGCCTTATCGGCGGTGGCGGTCAGCGCCATTACAGGCACGCCGGGAAACAGCTGTTTCAGGCGGCCAAGCTGGGCATATTCGGGGCGAAAATCATGGCCCCACTGGCTGATACAGTGCGCCTCATCCACGGCAAACATCGACAGCTGCAGGGATTGCAGTCGCTCAATAAATTCATGTTGCAGCAAGCGCTCCGGCGAGACATACAGCAGGCGGATCTCCCCCTGATGCAACTGGCGCAGCACCTTGAGGCTCTGCTCCCTGGGCAAGGATGAGTTGAGATAAGCGGCATTGACCCCGGTCTGCAGCAGGCTGTCGACCTGATCTTTCATCAGGGAGATCAGCGGCGAAACCACCAGAGTCAGCCCTGGCATCAACAATGCGGGCAGTTGGTAACACAGACTCTTGCCGCCGCCGGTGGGCATGATCACCATGCAGTCTCCCCCGGCCATCACACGTTCAATCACCTGGCGCTGCCCTTCACGGAAAGTGCGGTAGCCAAATACCTGCTGCAAGGCTTGCTGCATAGGGTCTTGGGGATGATTGAGGCTCTCGGGAGCGATATTCAGCGGCTGATCCATGACTGTCTGTGTCCAAAGAAGAGGCCGCTATTCTAAATGAAGCCAACACCAGAGTGCCAGCCAAGAGGGGATTTTTCCGCCTGGACTAGGCAAACGGCCATATTAGCGTTAGATTGATTGCTCTAAAAAACAACAACAGGAAGCCCCATGAGCCAGGACATTCAAGCCGAGGTGCTCGCCAAGGTTTCAGAAGTATTTGATAAGCATGTGCCTTTTCACAATCTTCTCGGCCTTGGGATCCGCCGATACGACGCCTCTGGTGTCGAAGTGGAGATCAAAATGAAGCCGGAGCTAATCGGCAACATACATCAAAAAATACTCCATGGCGGGGTTACCGCAACCGTGCTGGATGTGGTTGGCGGCCTAACGGCATTCTCCGGCTTAGTTATCAGTCGCGACAACTGGACAGTGGAGCAGCTGCAACAGCGACTGCAAACCCTGAGCACCATAGATCTCAGGATCGACTATCTGCGCCCCGGCTGGGGAGAAGTCTTCAGCGGCACAGGAACAGTGATCCGTGCCGGCAACAGGGTCTCTGTCTGTCGAATGGAGCTGCATAATGAAAAAGGCAGCCATATCGCTTTTGGTACAGGGACTTACATGGTCGGCTGAGTAGCTGTTTAAAACTCAAACACTGAATCTGTTGTCGATAACTTGAGCCGAGGGGCTTTGCCCCCTACAATCGCCCTTCTCTCCTTTTCGTCATTGTGTAGTACCTATGCCTGAAACCGAATACCGCAAGGGGGTCATTCTCGCCCTTTGCGCCTATATTTTTTGGGGCTTTGCGCCGCTGTACTTCAAGTTGTTGCATCATGTCTCGGCCCCCGAGATCTTGCTGCACCGCATCATCTGGTCCTTCGTCTTTATGGGGATCCTGATGCAGTTTATCGGTGGTTTCGGACAGCTCAGGCTGTTGCTCAAGCGCCCGAAACAGTTGGCGGTACTGCTGCTGACTTCGATTCTTATTGCCGGCAACTGGCTGCTGTTTATCTGGGCGGTCAACAATGATCATATGCTGGATGCCAGCCTGGGCTACTTTATCAACCCGCTGTTCAATGTGTTGCTCGGCATGCTGTTTCTGGGGGAGCGGCTCGGGAGACTACAATGGGTGGCGGTAACGCTTGCCGCCGCCGGGGTGGTGATCCAGCTGGTTTCTTTCGGCTCGATTCCGCTGGTATCCCTGGGGCTCGCAGCCTCCTTCGGTTTCTACGCCCTGCTGCGCAAGAAGGTCAATGTCGACGCCAAGACTGGCCTTTTGGTCGAAACTGCAGTGTTAATGCCGGCAGCGCTGGGCTTTTTACTGCTGGGCACCGGTGAAGCCGGCGCCAATATGCTCAGCAACAGTTGGGATCTCAACCTGCTGCTGATGGCCGCCGGTATCATCACCACCATCCCCTTGCTGTGCTTTGCCGGTGCAGCAGTGCGGATCCCGCTGATCATGCTGGGCTTCTTCCAGTACATAGGCCCAAGCATCATGTTTATCATGGCAGTGACCCTGTTCGATGAACCCTTCGATATCGAAAAGAGCATTACCTTCGGCTTCATCTGGGCCGCCCTGGTGGTGTTTACTTTGGATATGCTGCGAAAACGCTCTCGCAGGTAACAAGTACAACCGGCCCGGATAGAGTTTCCGGGCCGGTTAAGCAATATCCAACGTTTATCCCGGCAGGTTCTGACCCAGCCCCTCAAGCAAACTCTCTGCTTCAGGCATACTCAGCAGCAGGCTGTAACCAAGGTCGGTCGGCAGTAACAAGACGCTATCTTTTTCCGTCAGAACCACAAACGCTTTGCTGCCATCGTTGAGCCGATACCACCCCAGGGTGTAACCGGGCAGACCTATGCCCTGGGTACGCATGCCAAGCCTGGGGCCGCTGGCATCGCCGAGATTAATCACTTTCGCCTCTGAGATACGCAGATGCTCTGGAGCCAGGCTCTGGCCGTAGAATGGCACCTCGACCACCAGGCTCTGAGCCGTCAATTCCACCTTGGATGCCTGCGCCTGCCAAAATACCCATACAGATCCCGCCAGTGTTACCAACAGCAAACCCGAGGCGGCGCTCTTGGCCGTTGCCGGCATCTTCCGAATGCGGATCAGCAGCAAGATGGCCGCCAACATCAGTATCAAGGCGATAAAACTGCCACTGGCGACGCCGGTCAATGGCGCCAACTCGTAACTTCCACTGTTCATCTCTTGCTCCTTAATGGATAGGCATAAGTGGGCTTAGCTTAGGAGTTAAAGACATAATATGTCAACAAATGGAATATACCTGCTTACAAAAAGCCCCGCTGAGCGGGGCTGGTTTTTACAGGTCAAGCGCCAAAATTTTGGAGCGACGCTGGTAGTTATAGAGCTGCTTCTTCTTATTCGGCAAGGCATCTACCTCCACCAGCTCAAAGCCGTGTTCCAGGAACCAGTGAATGCTGCGGGTCGTCAGCGCAAACAGCCTGGAATAACCACGCACCTTGGCCTGGCCTATGATGTTCTGCAACAGCAGGCTACCGCGATCGGCGTCGCGATAGTCAGGATGCACTACCAGACAGGCAAACTCGCCGGCGTTGTCCTCTTCAAAGGGATAGAGCGCCGCGCAGCCTATCACCAGGCCATCACGCTCAATCAGCATAAACTGCTCTATTTCTATCTCCAGTTGCTCGCGGGAGCGACGCACCAGGATCCCCTGCTCTTCCAGCGGGCGGATCAGGTTGAGTATGCCGCCAATATCGGCAATGGACGCGCGCCGCAAGCGCTCGGCACTCTCTGTGACTATCTGGGTACCTATGCCCTCACGGGAGAAGAGTTCCTGCAACAGGGCACCATCTTCCAGATAGCTGACCAGATGGCAGCGGGGCACGCCACTGCGACAGGCATCAATACTGGCCTTGAGAAACGCCATGGTGCCGACACAGCCTTCACCCTGGCCGGCCAGTTTATCGAGAATTTTTTGGGCATCGTTGGGCATCAGCTCGGCAATCACATCACCGTTGCGATCCAAAATACCATTCTGGGAGCTGAAGCCTATCATCTTGTCGGCCTTGAGCTTGATAGCCACCTGAGTCGCCACTTCTTCGGCGGTGAGGTTAAAGCTCTCGCCAGTGACCGAGGCCGCTATCGGCCCCATCAGGATGATGCAGTTGTTTTCCATCTGCCGTTTGAGTCCCTGAACATCGATACGGCGCACCTTGCCTGAGAGGCAATAGTCAATACCATTGTCGACCCCCAAAGGCTGGGCGATGACAAAGTTACCACTGACCACGTTGATCTGTGCGCCCTGCATCGGCGTGTTCGACAGGCTCATGGACAACCTGGCAGTAATATCAAACTGCAAAGAACCGGCTACCTGCTTAATGACCTTGAGAGTGGCTTCATCGGTGATCCGCACGCCTTGATGGTAGGCAGGCTCAATCTGATTGTTAGCCAAGGCTTCGTCTATCTGTGGCCGGGCGCCATAGACCAATACCACCTTGATCCCCAGGCTATGCAGCAGAGCAACATCATTGATGATGGAGCGAAACTTAGGCTGAGCCAACGCCTCGCCCCCCAACATCACCACAAATGTCTTGCCCCTGTGAGCATTGACATAGGGAGCAGAATGACGAAAACCATCAACCAATTCTGTGGTACGCACCTTGGGATTTACCTCACACTCGTTAAAGCCGACATAAAATGAGTGCCACCCCCGTGGCACGGACAACATAATAATGCATTTAAATTCACTTAAAAAGAATTTATTTGCACAAATGATTATTTTAAATCTCTAACTATTCACATGAAGGGTAAGTCATATCCAGCATCTTCCCCCCTGAGACTCAAACCGAGTAAATATTCGCCGCTGCGGTTCAAGTGATTGCATAGAAAGGTATAGCAGGGATCTGTTTAGAAAGTATGAATCCACCTGAACCGCAGAAGGCCAGCAGCCGGATCCTTACGCGGAATAACTCAGGACTAAAGTGGATTGAAGGTGATAGAGGCTACTTGGTGACAAAGGAGATAAGCTTAAGGGCAACGAGAGCCAAACCGGCTCGACTACAGCCGCGGCGGCCAAATTCAAATCAAAAAAAAGCCCCTGCGAGAGGGGCTTTCCAAGAATTCAAATACCAAGTGAATTACTTGATTTTGGCTTCTTTGTAGATAACGTGCTGACGAACTACGGGATCAAACTTTTTGATCTCCATTTTCTCAGGCATGTTACGCTTGTTCTTGTCGGTAGTGTAGAAGTGACCAGTCTTGGCGCTTGAAACCAGCTTGATCTTCTCACGATTGCCTTTAGCTTTAGCCATTTTCTATTACACCTTCTCGCCACGGGCACGAAGTTCAGCAACAACGACTTCGATACCTTTCTTGTCGATAATGCGCATACCCTTGGTAGAAACGCGCAATTGTACGAAACGCTTTTCGTCTTCTAACCAGAAACGGTGGTTCTGCAGGTTAGGTAAAAAACGACGACGAGTTGCGTTTTTTGCGTGCGAACGGTTGTTACCAACCATTGGTCGCTTGCCAGTAACTTGGCATACTCTTGACATGTCAATCTTCTCCAAAAAACAATTTTAACGCTCGAGCATTAATGTGCCTCGTATGGCCGTCGCCCGAGGCACAAAGAGGGCGCATGTTATACAGGATAACTGAGGAAAGATCAAGCGATGGATCAATCCATCCATCCGCGTTCTGCGAAGGAAACTATCTCGCAATCCCCTACAACCATATGATCCAGAAGTGAAACATCTATGGTTGCGAGCGCACATTTCAACCGCTCAGTAATTCGCCTGTCAGCCTGGCTGGGCTCAGCCACGCCGGACGGGTGATTATGGCAAACTATGACCGCCGCGGCCTGTTTTTCCAGCACCAGCCTAACCACCTCTCGTGGGTAGACAGATGCAGAGTCCAGGGTGCCATGGAATAATTCCACGAATTGGATCACTCGGTGCTGGCTGTCCAGCAACAGAATCGCAAACACCTCGGTGGCACGGTCCGCTAATTGTCTCATTAAATAGTCGCGAGTCAAATCAGGATTTGTCAAAACCGTCCCTCTTTGCAGCTTTTCCCGGGAAATTCGCCTCGAAAGTTCGGCGGCCGCCTGCAATTGGGTATATTTTACCGGTCCCATTCCCGGAATTCGGGCAACCTGATTCAGTGGTGCCACCAAGAGTTGCCGCAGTGAACCGAATGCCGCGAGCAAATCTCTGGCCAATTCGACCGCACTCTGCCCCGCCAGGCCGTTACGCAGCAATACTGCCAGTAACTCGGCATCACTCAGGCCCTTGGCTCCCTGCTGCAACAACTTTTCCCTCGGTCCCTCGCCCGTTGGCCAGTCTCTGATCCCCATCCTTGGCTCCCATCCCTGTGCCCTATACTTTGTTTCAATTATGGTCGAGATTTTTGAAGCTGCATCCTGCCAAGTCGGGGGAGCTTTGTGATATCTTAGCCGCCAATTACCATCAGTTGATTGTTTCTATGAGCCTGAAGCATAAAAAAATCCTCTTGGGGATTGGCGGTGGCATTGCCGCCTACAAGAGTGCCGATCTGGTGCGGCGTCTGCAGGACAGAGGTGCCGAAGTCAGGGTCGTCATGAGCCAGAGCGCCATGGAATTCATCACCCCGCTGACCTTGCAGGCGTTATCCGGCCATCCTGTGGCCTCAGATCTGCTGGATCCTGCGGCCGAGGCTGCCATGGGGCATATCGAGTTGGCCCGCTGGGCCGATCTGGTTATCATTGCCCCCGCTACCGCCAACCTGTTGGCCCGCATTCGTGCCGGTATGGCCGATGAACTGATCACCACCACCTGCCTGGCAACGGCGGCTAAGGTGGTGCTCTGCCCGGCGATGAACCAACAGATGTACCAAAACGTAGCGACTCAGGAGAACCTCAAGGTGCTGGCCGAGCGCGGCTATGGTATCTGGGGCCCGGATAGCGGCAGCCAAGCCTGTGGTGAAGTCGGCCCGGGGCGTATGCTGGAACCCAATGATATCGCCAAGCGAGCCGCCGCTTGCTTTGAGCCACAGCTTTTGGCAGGCCAAAAGCTGCTGCTGACTGCAGGACCGACCCGCGAAGCGATAGATCCTGTGCGTTATATCTCCAACCACAGCTCAGGCAAGATGGGGTTTGCACTGGCCACCGCTGCGGCGCAGATGGGCGCCGAAGTGACTCTGGTCAGCGGCCCGGTTAATTTGGCGACCCCGGCAGGGGTGACCCGAGTCGATGTGCAATCGGCCAAAGAGATGCTCGATGCCGTGATGCACCGGGTGGAACAGCAGGATATTTTTATTGGCTGCGCCGCAGTGGCAGACTATCGTGTCGCCGATGTCGCCAAAGCCAAGATAAAAAAATCTTCCGAAACCATGGCATTGGCACTGGTGCGTAACCCGGATATTCTGGCAACGGTCGCCAGCCATCCTATCCGGCCCTTTACCGTGGGTTTTGCGGCAGAAACCCATGAGGTGGAGACCTATGCGCGTGACAAGCTCAAGCGCAAGAAACTCGATATGATTGCCGCCAACGATGTGTCTGTTCCGGGTCAGGGTTTCAACGCCGACCGGAATGCCCTGAAAGTATTTTCTGCAACAGGTTGTGATGAACTGCCGGCCACCGACAAGTTGAGCCTGGCCAAACAGTTGCTGATCCTGATAGCGAAGCATAAAAACAACTCATGAAAACACCCATAGAACTGAAAATTCTCGACTCGCGTATTGGCAGTGAATTTCCGCTGCCAAGCTATGCGACCCCAGGCAGTGCCGGCATGGATCTACGCGCCATGCTGGACACCAGCATCACCATAGCCCCGGGTGAAACTGTATTGATCCCGACCGGAATTGCGGTTCATGTGGCCGACCCTTCTCTGGCGGCGGTGATCCTGCCCCGCTCGGGTCTGGGCCACAAAAACGGCATAGTACTCGGCAACCTGGTCGGCCTGATCGACTCTGACTATCAGGGCCCGCTGATGGTTTCCTGCTGGAACCGCAGCCAGACACCTTTCACCCTGGAGATAGGTGACCGCTTGGCCCAATTGGTGTTTGTGCCCGTCGTTCAAGCCCAGTTCAAACTGGTGGATGAATTTGACACCTCGGACAGAGGCGAAGGTGGCTTCGGCCATTCAGGCACTCAATAATTCCTGCCACTGACAGAGCGAAACATGGCTGTAAAAGAAAAAATCAATCGTCGTGAACACATACTCCAATCCCTTGCCAGAATGCTGGAAACCAATCCGGGGCAAAGGATTACCACCGCCAAGCTGGCCTCGGAAGTTGGCGTGTCGGAAGCGGCGCTCTATCGCCACTTTCCCAGCAAGGCGCGGATGTTTGAAGGCCTGATTGAGTTTATTGAAGACTCTCTGCTGTCACGCATCAACCTCATCATGGATGAGGAGAAAGACACCATGAAACGCTGCCAACAGGCACTGCAGCTGTTATTGGTGTTTGCCGAGCGCAACCCAGGGATCTCCCGGGTACTGAGCGGTGATGCCCTGCTGGGCGAAAATGAGCGTCTCAGAGAAAGGATCAACCTGTTGTTTGCCAAGTTGGAAACCCATCTGAAGCAGATCCTGCGGGAAAAATCCCTGCGAGAAGGGCAAAAATTCGCCCTAGATGAAGCCATTCTGGCAAACCTGCTGTTGGCCGTGGCCGAAGGCCGTATTGCCCAGTTTGTTCGCAGTGAATTCAAGCTCAAGCCAACGGCTCACTTCGAGGAGCAGTGGCAGTTTATTCAAAGCCAGTTATTACAGAGCTGAGCCCTCTATTTTCGGGATCAAGGACGGTAAAAACCGTCCTTTTTTTATGGATTTAGCCTTGTCCAAACCCAAGCATTTCATTAACATTAAACAAACATAAACCGCCAATAATAAATACAAGGATGTCAAATGAAGTTCCAACCTTTGTTGGCTAGCACGTTACTGCTGGCACCCACTCTCGCTTTGGCCCAGAGCAATCAAGCACCCACGCCGGCAGAAATTTTCAGCCAGGGTGCGCAATACACCAATGTCAAAATCTCCCCCTCAGGTGACTATCTCAGCGTGATCATGAATCACGAAGGAAAAGATAAGCTACTGATCCTGAATACTGAAGATCTCAGTGCCAAGCACATTGTTTATTTCCCGGGCAACGCCCAAGTGGGCAGTTATTCCTGGGTCAACGATGAGCGTGTCGTGGTCGCCAAGGAATACCTCAAGGGCTGGGATGATCGCCCGCTCTACTATGGTGAGTTGATGGCGGTGAATGCCGATGGCTCCAAGGCCGCCTATCTGTTCGGTTACAATTCGGGCCAGCAGCAAACCGGTTCCCACCTGAAGAAAAACACCGCTATCCAGGCCACTGCCTATGTACTCGATCCCCTGCCGGATGATGACCGCTACATGTTGGTCAACGCCATCCCCTGGAACGGCGGTCGCAGCCTGGATTATGAACAGTTGCAGGATGTCTATCAGGTTGATGTCTACCGCGGCACCCGCAAGAAAATCACCCGCTCTCCCATAGGTATGGCCAGCTTCATGACAGATGATGACGGTGAAGTGCGCTTTGTTGCCGGTCAGGACAGAAGCAACAACACCCGTATTTTCTACCGTAACGACGGCGAATGGATTGACACAGACAAGCTGAACATAGGTTTGAAGGACTTTACCCCTATCTCCTTTACCGAAGATCCCAACAGTGTCTATGCCTCCGCCTCCCTGGCCGGTGAGCCCAAGGCCGTGTATCGGGTCAACCTGAAAACCGGTGAAAAGCAGCAGATAGTCAGTGATGCCAGAGTCGAGCCGGACAACTTCTGGATCAACGGCCAGAACAAACAGCTCTACGCGGTGGAATTTGCCAACGGTTACCCAACCTACGCCTTTGTTGACTCTGAAGATCAGCATGCTGTGTATCTGAAGCAACTGCTGGCCAGCCTGCCGGGGCACCAGGTACGCATCGTCAGCGAGACCCGTAACGCCGACAAGATGGTCATTCTGGCCTTCAACGACCGCAACCCGGGCGACTACTATCTGTTTGACACCAAAGCGGTCAAACTCAGACACCTGCTGCGCACCATGGGAAGCATAGATCCGGCCAAAATGGCCGAAGTGAAACCCATGGATATCAAGGTGCGTGACGGCATGACAATTCAAGCCTACCTGACCTTGCCACCCGGCAAAGATCCCAAACAGTTGCCTCTGGTGGTCAACCCGCACGGCGGCCCACACTATGTCAGGGATAGCTGGGGCTTTGATCCTCAAAACCAGATGCTGGCCAATCAGGGCATAGCCGTACTGCAGGTTAACTTCCGCGGTTCGGGTGGTTACGGCGAAGCCTTCCAGCAAGCGGGCTACCGCAAGTGGGGCAGTGAAATTCAGTACGACATCATAGACGCCACCCGCCATCTGATAGAGCAAGGCATAGTGGACAAGAAGCGCATCTGTATCGTCGGCGGCAGCTTTGGCGGCTACAGCGCGCTGCAAAGCTCGGTCATGGAGCCGGATCTGTTCAAGTGCGCCATCGGCTTTGCCGGGGTGTACGACCTGGAAATAATGTTTAAAGAAGGTGACGTGCAGGAACGTGACTCGGGGACCAGCTACCTGCGAACTGTGCTTGGTCAGGATCAGGCCGTGCTGCGTGCCATGTCGCCCACTCGCAACGTCGACAAGCTCAAGGCCAATCTGCTGCTTGTGCACGGTGGCAATGATGAGCGCGCTCCCATAGAGCAGTTTGAAGCCCTGGAAGACGCACTCAAGAAGCGTAACTACCCCTACCAGAAAATCATCATGGATGATGAGGGCCACGGTTTCTACGATGAAAGCCACAGAGCCATCTACTATCAGAAAATGCTAAACTTCCTGAAGCAGAATCTGGGCGTTTAAGTTTAACAGCCGTAAACAAAGCCGCTCTCCAGGGAGCGGCTTTTTTCGTGCTATGGGGCTTTTCTGGTATGAATTTACAGCAAATAGCGGTATCCTCCGCTTCCCGCAGATAAATGTGAAAAGCGTCACAGCTTGCGCGGACAGTAACAAACGGATGGCGCTGGCTTGGCGTCTATCCGCCGGAGGAAAACAATGGCATTGAGTGAAGCAGCTTTGATGGTTCAGACCGCGCTCCTGGAGCGAGGACTCGAGACCCCCATGGTACCCTGTGGCTTGTCGGCCGAGGAGCGCAAGGAAAAAATAGAGGCCCATATGAAGGCCATTTTGACCTTGATGTCGCTGGATTTGAGCGACGACAGCCTGATGGATACGCCGAAACGTATCGCCAAGATGTATGTCGACGAAATTTTCTCCGGCCTCGACTATGCCAACTTCCCCAAGATCACTGTTATCGACAACAAGATGGGCTTCGATGAAATGGTGCGGGTGCAGGACATCAGCCTCACCAGCACCTGTGAGCACCATCTGGTGACCATAGATGGCACTGCTACTGTGGCCTATCTGCCGCGGAAGAAGATCATCGGCCTGTCGAAGATCAACCGCATAGTACGTTTCTTTGCCCAGCGGCCACAGGTGCAGGAGCGCCTGACCCAGCAAGTACTGGTTGCGTTGCAGACCCTGCTGGAAACCAAAGATGTGGCGGTAAAAATGGATGCGGTGCATTACTGCGTTAAATCCCGCGGTGTGATGGATTCCACCAGCTCCACCACCACTACGGCTCTTGGCGGCGTATTCAAGTCCAACCCGGCCACCCGCGCCGAGTTTCTGCATCAGGCCAAATAGCCTCTCCGCCATAAAAAACGCTGCCAAGGCAGCGTTTTTTTTATGGACTGTACAGAGAAAGTTACTCAAGCTTCTGTAAGAGCTGAGATTCTATCCTGGGTGGCATTAAATACCATACTGTTCACGATAGGCGCTAACGGCGGCCAACTCCTGCTCCATCCCCGGTTTCTCGGCCAAGTAGGCAATCAAATCGGCCAGCTTGATGATAGCCACTATCTGGCAACCAAAGTCGCGCTCCACTTCCTGAATGGCAGACAGTTCGCCCTTGCCCTTCTCCTGACGGTCGAGTGCAATCAATACCCCGGCCAGAGTCGCGCCATTGGCCTGAATGATCTCCATGGACTCGCGAATAGCGGTACCTGCGGTGATCACATCATCCACCAACATCACCTTACCCTTGAGCTCGCTGCCAACCAGGTTGCCGCCTTCGCCGTGGTCTTTCTTCTCTTTGCGGTTAAAGCAGTAAGGAATATCCAGATCATGGTGTTCGGCCAAGGCTACAGCCGTGGTTGTGGCGATGGGGATCCCCTTGTAGGCCGGGCCAAACAGGAGATCGTAGTCGATACCGGCATCCACCAACGCAGCAGCATAAAAACGGCCCAGGCGGGCCAGATCCCGCCCAGTGTTAAACAGACCGGCATTGAAGAAGTATGGGCTCTTGCGGCCGGACTTCAGGGTAAACTCACCGAATCTCAACACCTGACGCTCAAGGGCAAATTCAATAAACTCGCGCTGATAGGCTTTCACGATCTCTCCTCTTGTGATTATGGGTAAGCCCTTAAGGCTCACGGGTACGAACAAGTACTCTCTGGAGTACGAAAAAAAGGACCCTCATGGGGTCCTTAAAAAAACTTAACTCAATGCAGCCTTCTGCACATCGATAATCTCACGAATGCCATGCTTGGCCAGCTCCAGCAGACTCAGCAACTCTTCATGGCTGAACGGCTCGCCTTCGGCGGTGCCCTGGATCTCGATGATCTTGCCGGTTTCTGTCATCACCACGTTCATATCGGTTTCGGCGGCGCTGTCTTCGATATATTCCAGGTCACAGATAGGCTCACCTTCAAAAATTCCCACGCTCACGGCGGCGATAAGGAACTTGAGCGGATTGGCCTTGAGAATACCCTTGGCACGAGCCCAATTAAGCGCATCCACCAGAGCCACACAGGCACCTGTGATGGCTGCGGTGCGGGTACCGCCGTCGGCCTGAATCACATCACAGTCGATCACTATGGTGTTTTCACCCAGCAGCTTCATATCCACAGCAGCGCGCAAAGCACGGCCGATGAGGCGCTGAATTTCCTGGGTACGACCAGACTGCTTGCCCCGGGCCGCTTCGCGATCCATACGGCTATGGGTAGAACGGGGCAACATGCCATATTCTGCCGTCACCCAACCTTGGCCCTGGCCTTTGAGAAATCTCGGCACCCCTTCGGTAAAACTGGCGGTACAGAGCACTTTGGTATCGCCGAACTCGACCAGCACAGAACCTTCCGCATGGGCGGTAAACTGGCGAGTGATTGAAATGGGGCGGGTTTGAGCCGGAGTTCTGTTGCTGGGACGCATAGTGAATTCCTGTATTTTGTCGTCTGGACTGAATTGGCTGCATATTATAGGGCCTTGCGGCGCTTGACGCCATGGCGGATCCGTATCGAACCGACAAAGTGTATACACTTCACTTTAACCCCGGAGGCAAGCTGTCTATAATCCTCTGCTACACCCGTCTTCAAGCAACTGGAATATCTGATGATCCACAGCATGACCGCCTACGCCCGTATCGAGCATAAAGCCGACTGGGGCACAGCCTCCTGGGAAATCCGCTCAGTCAACCAGAGATATCTGGAAACCTATCTGCGCCTGCCGGAACAGTTCCGCAGCCTGGAGCCTGTGCTGCGAGACAGACTGCGCAAGCGTCTCAATCGCGGTAAGGTAGAAGTCAACCTGCGCTACGAGCTGAGCGATCAACAAGGTACCCAGCTGAATATGAATCAGGACTTGGCACTGCAACTGTTGCAGGCCGCCAACTGGGTAACACAGCAAGCCGGCCAGGGGGAGCTCAACCCGGTGGATATTCTGCGCTGGCCTGGGGTCATGTCCTCATCCGAGCAAGACATGGATGCCATTGCCGCCGAACTGCTCAAAGCCTTCGACGGCGCCGTCGATCAGTTTATCGAAGCCCGCGGCCGTGAAGGCAGCGCCATCAAAGAGATGCTACTGACCCGCCTGGATGCCGTTGAAGCCCAGATCGCCATAGTCCGCGAGCACATGCCCAAGGTCATGGAATGGCAAAGGGAAAAACTCAGCAACCGCCTGGCCGAAATCCAGGGCGAACTGGACCCAGCCAGACTGGAACAGGAAATGGTATTGCTGGCCCAAAAACAGGACGTGGCCGAAGAGATGGACCGCCTCGAAGCCCACGTGGTCGAAGCCCGCCGGATCCTCAACAAGGGTGGCAGCGAAGGCCGCAGACTGGACTTCATGATGCAAGAGTTCAACCGCGAATCCAACACCCTGGCCTCCAAGTCAATCAGCAGCGAAATCACCGCCGCCGCAGTCGAGCTTAAAGTGCTGATTGAGCAGATGCGAGAGCAGATCCAAAACGTAGAGTGATATTCCACGCTGTTAAAAACGTTCAAAAATTCAGCAAGCCCCATTCCAAAAAGCCCCTTCAATAAGGGGCTTTGTCATTTCTAGATCCTACCTAATAGCTGGTCGCCGCAAATGAACACTAACACCGGAGACAGGGCCTAATAACGCAAACTCTGCATTGAACAGTGGCCAACTGCAGCAAACTCATCAGCGAACCCGGCTTACCAACAGCGCCATACTGCCGCAGGCGATCAGTATCCATCCCAAGTGCTGCACCGCGCCTGCCAGAGCAAGGCCGCTGCCGATGAGTAAGTAGTACATCAAGCCGAACAGGGCACCGGCGCTGCCGGCCTGCTGCCGGTACTGAGTCAAGGCTATGCTGAGCACATTGGGGATCGCTATTCCGAATGCAATAACCACAAGTAGCATAGGCGCCAGAAACCCGATGGAGTTCAGCGAGAGTTGTACTCCCATGGCTCCCAGAAGCAGTAATAAAGCAGCGCCTTGCAGGAGTTTGCCTTGAGAGACTCCCTTGGAGATCAAGCGTTTATTGCTGTAGCTGCCAACCAGTGAACCCAGGCCAAGGATCAGGCCGCTGTAACCAAACTGTTCCGGCGTGAACCCAAGCCTGGCAAAATTGAATCCACCGAGTTGGTAGTAAGAAAACAGGGCAACGTTATAGGCAGTAACCAAGAGTGCAGATTGCCAGATTTGCCTGTCACCGAGCATACGTTTACTCAAGGCGACCAGTTGCAAATTCTGCCTGCTGGTTTGGGTTTCCGGCAACCTGATAAAACAATAGGCGAATAAACCCAAGGCCATAATAAACAAAGCCAAAAACACCGCATGATGACCACCCACCTTGACCAATTGGCCACCGGAAAACATGCCGATAACAGGGCTGATGGCAATCCCAAGTCCCATCACACTGAACACTTTCGCCAACTCTTCGCCGCTGAAGGCGTCACGCAGCATGGTTTGAGTGACGATTGAGCCGACAGCAATACCAAAAGCGCTGCTGGCTCTGGCGGCCATCAGCACCGCGAAGCTGGTTGTTGACATAGCCACCCAGGCTGCGACGCCATAGATAAAGAGTCCCAGCAACATGGTCGGGCGACGGCCCCAACTGTCGGCCACTATGCCCCACACTGCCACGCCCAAAGCGAAAGCCAGAAAATAAACCGATAGAGTTTGCGCCGCCTGAGGGTAGGACACGGCAAATGTCTGCGAAATCGCCCCAAGGGCCGGGCTGTAAATGGTTTCCACTATTTGCGGGAACATTAGTAGCGCCAGCATCAACCATAACGAAGGTTTGGTTTTCATCTCTTATCCTTATCACAATCAAGCAAGCTGCGAACAAGCCCTGTTACTCTATGCAGGCTTGATCCGCGCTTTTCCAAGTCGGCGCGCAGTGTATACTCGTGATGAAACAGCACGTTAACGACATAAAGACAAGAAACATCAAAATAGGGACATCATGGCGATTATTGAGCAGGAAACTGAGTTCGATGCGGATACCTTTCCAGCCAGTGTTATCGGCATTGCGGCCGATGTTGGCCAGCACGATTCGGGCATGCACCAACACCATAAAGGGCAACTGCTTTATGCCCCCCACGGCTGCATGAGCTTTGCATTGGAGAATGCCATCTGCATCTTGCCACCCACCAAAGCCGTGTGGATCCCGCCCCGTATTTCGCACCGCGCGGTAATGACCAATGTGGTGGCCTATCGCTCTTTGTATTTTGATTGTGCCAGGTTCAACACTCCGGCAGAGCTTCGCATGATAGAGGTCAACGCCCTCTTGAAAGCCTTGATAGACAAAATGGCACTGTGGCCTTGGGACACGCCGGAGCAGAATATGGCCAATAGCAGTGCGTTATTTTGGGAAGAGTTTTATGCCGCCAAGAAACATTCATTTCAGCTGCCACTGCCACGGGATCGCAGGTTTCGCCGATTCCGCCAGCAGCTTATCAAGGAAGAGTTTCTCGCGCCTGATATAGGCCGGCTTGCCGGCAGTGTTGGCGCCAGCACCAAGACAGTCACCCGGTTATTCAAGGCTGAAACCGGTATGACTTATCAGCAATGGCGCCAACAGTGGCGCCTTTTGAAGGCCATTGAACTCCTATCCGGCCCCAGATCTGTCAGTGAAGTGGCCCACAATCTGGCGTTTTCTTCCGACAGCGCCTTCATTGCGTTTTTTAAAAAGCAGACGGGCCAAACGCCTTTGAGCTTTATTCACAATCCAACCAACTGAAAACAAGAGTAAAATGCACAAACAACAGCCTAAAATCACAGTTCCCCAACCGGTTGATTTACATCTAGCATCCTTAGTGGTAAAAATTGAGCGGTAAAGCTACTTTCAACTCTCATTGAGGTATTGATGCTGGAGATTGTAATCATCAGATAATCAGTTAACTGACCTTCCAAGGCCGGTCTGATTATCAATGCGCGTAAATCAAAGGTGGACACTGACAAGTGCCCGCATGTTTTGCTCATGATGATTATCGAGTTTTTCCAGTATGAATATATCCCGTCAGGAACAACGTACCCTGCACGTCCTCGCCAAAGGCGGACGCATTTGTTATTTCCGCGACACTTCAGGTCGCGTCACAGCCGTTGAATGTTATAGCCGCGAAGGGCTTGTTCTTTGCGACTGTACCCTCGCCATTTTCAAAAAGCTCAAAGCCAAAAAACTGATCAAATCTGTCAAAGGTCAGCCCTATCGCATAACCACGGCCGGCTTGCACAATGTGCGCGCCCAACTGGACAACCGTTGAGGAAAGAAAGATGAATACACTATTTTCCCGTGACTATATCAACAGCAATATGATGGGCCCCAACGCCCTGCTGCTGGCCGAAGAAGTCTGCCGGTCACTGCAACTGCAATCAGGGATGCGGGTGCTGGATTTGGCCTGTGGCACAGGCATGACCTCCATCTATCTGGCGAAGGCCTTCAACCTCGAAGTCACCGCAATGGATCTTTGGATAGCGGCCGAAGACAACCAGGCAAGATTCAAGGCCGCTGGCCAGGAAGACAGGATCACAGCGGTAAACTTTGACGTAACCCAGATGCGGCCGGGACATGCCCCATTTGCAGAAAACAGTTTCGATGCCGTCTTGTCCATCGATGCCTACCACTACTTTGGTGCCAGTTCAGCGTTTTTTGACACCCACCTCGCCCCTTTCATCAAGCCGGGCGGCCAGGTCGCCATAGTGGTACCCGGGCTGAAAAAACCTTTTCCACCGCAGCAAAGCGTTGCCCCTGAGCTGGCCCCCTGGTGGCAGCCCGGGATGAACTTTTTCACCGTCGACTGGTGGATGCAACTCTGGCAACAGAGCGCATTTTTACAGTTGGAGCTGTGCGAAGAGAGCGGGCAGTGCACCCAGGCATGGCAGGAGTGGTTGGCATGCGACAACCCTTATGCCGTACGGGATCGCGAGATGATGGCCGCCGAAAACGGCCAGTGGTTCAACTTTACCAAAATGGCAGGCCGTATACACAAGTAGGCTTTATAAAAGCAAGGAAATGTATGAATATCAATAAGCTAATCAGCCAGCATTTGCCAATAAGGCTGTCGCCGAACGAAAGCAAAATTCCCTGGAATGATGCCGACTTCAGCCAGCGAATGCTCGAAAACCACCTCTCCCAGGAGCACGATTGGGCCAGTAGAAAACTGGCGGTGATTGAGCGCCAGGTAGATTGGCTCTGCAGCCAACTGGCTCCTGGTGCACAAGTGCTGGATCTGGGTTGTGGTCCCGGCTTTTACACTCAATTGTTGGCAAAACGCGGTTTTTGCTGCACCGGCGTCGACTTCTCACCAGCCTCTATAGCCTACGCCCAACAACAAGCGCAGGCGGCTGGACTGGATATCGACTATCAACTGCAGGATGTCAGAAGCTACCGGCCGACCAAGAAGTTTGACTTCATCATGATGACCTTCGGTGAGCTGAATGTTTTCAGCGCAGCGGATGCCAAGAGTTTACTCAAGCATTGTGCAAACTGGCTGATGCCGAATGGCAAACTACTTGTGGAAGTTCACAGCTTTGATGAAGTCAAACGACAGGGACAGGCAGAGCCAAGCTGGCAAAGGCATTCACAGGGCCTATTTCTCGATGCTCCCCACCTGCTACTGACGGAGCATGCTTGGGACGAGGCACTCCAAACCAGTTCCACACTGTTTTGGGTGATTGAAGAAAACGGCAAGGTGGCGCGATTCGGCAGCCGGATGCAGGCTTGGCAAGATGAGGAATATCTGCAGCTGTTAAACGAGTGCGGCTTCAACAAGATTCAGCGGATAGACACTGCAGTGTGGCCCAGCAGCAATACCTTTGAGGGCAAGCTCTATACACTAATGGCATGCTCCAAGGCATAACCTGAGTCCGTTTGAAAGAGGAAGGTGTTAAGGTCTAAGGTACCTTCCTCTTTTTTATTGTTATCAACACCAATACATTTCAGTAGCGCTTTCTAAGCAGTCTCAAGGCGTTGGCAGTTACCAACACAGTTGCGCCTGTATCGGCCATCACCGCCAGCCAGAGGCCGGTGATCCCCAGTAAGCTGGTCACCAGAAAAATCGCCTTCAGCCCCAGCGCCAAGGCTATGTTCTGGCGGATATTGCTCAGAGTTGCCCTGGCCAAGTGGATCATTGCCGCCACCCCTCCCAACTGATTATGGGTCAGGGCCGCATCGGCGGTTTCCAGCGCGGCATCGGTTCCGCCGCCCATGGCAATGCCGATACGGGCTCGCTTCATTGCCGGGGCATCATTGATACCATCTCCCGTCATGGCCACATTGCGGCGCTCGGCCAATGCCGCCACCTCAGAAACTTTATCTTCCGGCAGCAGCCCGGCGCGCCAGTCGATGGCCAGCTCCTCGGCAATCGCCTTGGCGGTTCTTGGGTTATCACCTGTCAGCATTATGCTGTCGATACCGAGATGGCGTAGCTTGGCTATGGCTTCGGCGGCCTCGGCGCGCAGCTGATCCCTGAGGGCAATGATGGCCACAGGAAAAAGTGGCTCCTGCTCGGCATCACACAGTACGACCAGGGTTTGCCCCTGCTGCTCCAGTTCTGTGACACGTTGCAGCAGCTCAGGTGCTAAACTTGGCAACCTTGAAGGGGCCAGCAGTCGCCAGTTTTGCGAATCGACCCGCCCTTCAACGCCCATACCGGGTAAAGCCCGAATAGCTTCTGCGCCTGGCAGTTCCAGCTGCTGCGCTTTGGCATGATTGACTATCGCCTGTGCCAGGGGGTGATGTGAGCCCAATTCAATGGCGGCGGCCACCCTGAGCCACTTGGTCGCATCCTGCTCAGTGAGGCTCTCCACCAAGGTAACTTCAGGTTTACCTTCTGTGAGGGTGCCCGTCTTATCGAAGGCGACGGTATCGACATGTGCCAGTGCTTCCAATGCCGCGCCGCCCTTAATCAAGGCTCCCTGACGGGTTGCGGCGGCCAGCGCAGAGGTTACCGCCGCCGGCGTCGAAATTACCAAGGCGCAGGGGCAACCTATCAACAACAGTGTCAAACCACGGTAGATCCATTGCTCCCAAGGCTCGGCGTACAGCAGAGGTGGCAACAGCACAGTCAACAAGGCCAGCAACATGATGGCTGGAGTGTACCAGCGACTGAACTTGTCGATGAATCTCTCTATCGGTGCTCTTTGCCCTTCGGCCTCTTCAATCAAATGCAGGATGCGGTCTATGGCGTTGCTGCCGGGCTCGGAGACAACCTTCATCTTCACCAGCCTATCGGCTGCCAGGCAGCCGGCGGCGACCCGTTCGCCCTTAACCCTTTCTACCGGGATAGATTCTCCCGTAAGGGCGCTTTCATCAAATGCCGCCGAGGCATCAAGCAGTTCGGCATCGGCCGGCAGGCGAGCTCCAGGCGCAACTTCTATGATATCGCCCGGGCGCAGCTCAGAGGCGGCCACCTCTTGCCTCTGGCCATCTTGCAACCTCAATGCCTTATCCGGCACCAATGCCATCAAGGCGCTGACTCCGGCGCGAGCGCGGCCGGCCGCAAACGATTCGAGCTGCTCACCGAGCATAAACAGGAGCAACACCATGGCCGCCTCGGCTGTTTCGCCCAGCAACATGGCACCTATGGCGGCAACTGTCATCAGGGTTTCAATGGCAAAAGGGGTGCCGCTGCGAATAAGGGCCCAAGCCTTGCGGGCAATAGGCAGCAGCCCCCAAACTGTAGCCAGAGTGAACAGGCTGGTGCTGATACTCGCAGGCGCCAGAGCCGCCAGCAGCATTAACAGTGCCAGTGACAGGGGTTGCCAGTATTTGCCAAGCCGGCTCCCCGGGCCGGGCTTGGAACCTTCCTTACCTGCCTGAGTCTGCTGCTTAAGCTTAAAACCGGCCGCATGCACAGCATCGACTATGCCTTGGGGCGAAACGCCGGGCGTCAGTTCCACCAGCAGCTTTTCGGTGGCAAATACCACCCTGGTGCTGCAAACGCCGCTCACCCTGGAAACCGCAGTTTCGACTTTACGGGCACAGCTGGCACAGTCCATACCCAGTATTTGCCACTGATGCTGCTCACCTTGAGCAAGCCTGGCAGTGTTGACTTCGGCAGCGGAGTCGGCTTGATGGGACTCATGATGATCATGGCAACAAGCCGAATGACAGCCAGAATGCTCGTTGGAATGACTGACAGCGTTACTGACTATGTGACCATCTGTACAACTTGCTGTGCAATTTGCCGGGTCCTTAGCCCCCGCCTTTACAGGCTCGGGCGTGGGTTTGGGATCACAACAGGAATGACTCATAACTGTGCCTCATGCTATGGCTCAAATGATGCCTCGGAACTCAAATGTGACTATCCGGGCCGTTTGTTATTGCCAAGGAGTGTAAAGCTTGGAGTAAGCTCCAGAGTCAAGCTTCTGTGCCAAAGTATTTGCCCGGCCCGAAAACCAAGCCCTATCAATTAACCAGCCATAGCCGCTATGCAGCCCTAGCCTATAACGGCGCCGATTGTCCCATTTACCGGCGCCAGTGTTGCGCTTGACAGTCAACCGGCTTCCACCAAAAATGCGCCGGGGATTTAAAGTGCCAGGCGCAGTTTCGCCACAAAGCAACATACGGGTAAAGGCTCAGGAAGATGCTGAAAGACGCTGCATTGCAAGCCATCTTCTGTACAGCGCAGAGATATAGATGGCGCAACTTATACGGCTGAAGCAGGCTAAACCTCTTGTACCAATGCTTATGTGAGCAGGCCCTAACTCCCTGTCAACGCCAGCTTAAGATTGAAGCCTGGTGGCGACTGCGGTTAACATAGTCGGTCGATTTTTCTTTTTATGATCCTGAGGGAGCCCAAGTTGTCCTTGATTCGAGGTTGTCTTGCCTTTAGCGGCTATGTTATCAACACCCTGTTTTGGAGCCTGCCAATTCTGCTGGGCAGCCTGATAAAACTGCTTCCAATAAAGCCATTACAGCGCCTATGCAGCCACGCTTTGGATTTCTGCGCCAGTGCCTGGATCAGTGTTAACGGCGGCATAGAAAAGCTGCTTCATCCGCTGAAGATGCATATAGACGAGCTTCCGGAGCTGTCAGAGCAGGAGTGGTATATGGTGGTAGCCAACCACCAGAGCTGGGTCGATATTTTGATCCTGCAGCGACTGCTTAATCGGCGGATCCCTTTTCTCAAGTTTTTCCTGAAAAAAGAGCTGATTTATGTGCCCGTACTTGGGCTGGCCTGGTGGGCGCTGGACTTTCCCTTTATGCGCCGTTACAGCACGGCTGAGTTGAAAAAGAACCCGAAACTCAGAGGCAAAGACATTGAAATTACCCGTAAGGCCTGCGCCAAATTCAAGCACAAGCCGGTGAGCGTGATGAACTTTGTCGAAGGTACCCGCTTTCAGCCCAGCAAGCACCAGAAGCAAAACTCACCGTTCAAACACCTGCTCAGACCCAAGGCCGGCGGCATGGCCTTTGCGTTGTCGGCCATGGGCGAGCAGATCCACAAACTGGTGGATGTCACCATCTATTATCCCGGCAAGATCCCCAGTTTTTGGGACTATATCAGCGGCCGTTTGCCTGAGGTTTACCTCCATTTGGAGGTCAAGGAGATAGACTCGGGGATGCGGGGTGACTACGCCAATGATCGTCAGTTCAAACAAGCCTTTCAGGAGCGGCTGAACGCCCTCTGGCAGCACAAGGATGAAGTGCTGGAACAATTGGCCGCCAAGGCAAACCATTCTCAAGGGGACTCCTGATGTTGCACTTCCTGCCCGGGCCTGTGCTGTTTATTCTCAGCCTGAGCTTGCTGATCATCAATACCGCCGTTTGGGGGTCGCTGGTGTGTATCGGCGGCCTGTTCAAATTGTTGCTGCCCTGGAAGGGTGGCCGCATCGCCATGACCCGGTTAATGAACCGGTTCATGTGGGCCTGGGCCAGCTGTAATGGCGGCATACTGCACCTGATAGCCAAGGTCGAATGGGATGTGCAGGGACTTGAAAGCCTCAAGCCAGATGGTTGGTATCTGCTGATCAGCAACCACCTCAGTGGCTTTGATATTGCTGCGCAGACCTATATCCTGCGCAACAACATCCCCATGCTGAAGTTCTTTCTCAAGAAAGAGTTGCTGTATGTTCCCATTATGGGCCTGGGTTGCTGGGCGCTGGACATGCCCTTTATGAACCGCACCAGCCCGGAAAAGCTGAAGAAAAACCCCAAGCTCAGGGGCAAGGATCTGCAAACGACCCGGCGCTCCTGCGAAAAATTCAAAGACTTGCCCACCTCCATCATCAACTATGTGGAAGGCAGTCGCTTTACCGAAGACAAACGGCAGCGGCAAAAATCCCCCTACAAGCACCTGCTGCGGCCAAAAGCCGGTGGCATTGCCTTCACCTTGTCAGCCATGGGCGAGCAGTTTGATGCCTTGCTGAACGTGACAGTGCTTTATCCCGATGCCCCCAAGGATATTCTCGGCGCCGTGATGCAGGGTAAAGTGCACAAAATTGTGGTGCGAATCGAGGCTCTGCCCGTGCCTCAGGTGGATTCTGTTCGCTACTTCAGCGAGCCAGAGTACAGGGTAGAGTTTCAACGCTGGCTCAACGACATCTGGCAACAAAAGGATGCCCAAATAGACCAGTTGCTGGCCGAATGCCATCCCGCCGACGACTACAGCAAGCTGGCACAAAAAAGCCACTGACAGTGATTGTCCAGGACAAAACAATGCCGGGCCTAAGCCCGGCATTGTTGTTTTAAAACTGAGTATTTCGACTCAAGCGCTTTTATCGCATTCAGTCAGATACTTCTCGGCAGCATCCAGCTCAAATTCGCTGAACACTTGAATACCATGGCGCATCAGCAAGGCGGCGGTCACGCCGTCGCCCTCTATGAGTTGGCGGGAGAAACTGCCATCGTAAATCTTGCCTTTGCCACAGGAAGGGCTGCGGGCCTTGAGAATGGCCGCAACCACTTGCTGTTGCTGCGCCTTGGCCAGTGCCAGCTCGGCGCCTCGCTCAAAGGCCTCGGTCACATCCTCACCGTCACAGGTCAGCACTCGTCCCTGTATCTGTTCGGCCGGAGCTCTGGGTGTCGGCAAGCCGCCGGCGCACTCGGGGCAGAAAGGCACAAACCGCCCTTGGGCCTGCCATAGCAGCACTCTGGCATCATTGAGCAGGTTATGACCACCGTCATAGCGTACCTCTTGCCCCAACAAACAGGCACTTATCAATATCCGATTCGGTTTTGTTGTGTTGATGATTTCTGCGCTCATGCTTTGCCCACTCTTATCACTCTTGCCTCTCTCATCACTCGGACGATTCACTCCGGGCAACCGCCCTCGCCTAATTGGCAGTGGCTCATGCTCTCGGTTTAACGGCCCAGGGTCTGGGACACTGCTACGGATAACAAGCTTCGCTCTTTTCCTTGTCTGCCGCTGACAAGGAGCATTCTATCAGTCGCCCCTCAAGAAAACTGTTTAAAACGGGATTGTCGACAATAGTTGCAATAGCAAGTGTAAACCCATGCTAACAGCAAGTTTAAAAAATAAACCCAAGATATTGTTAAATAAGGGTTCAATTATCAAAAACACCAAAATATTAGACTTACGTCTAGGTAAAGACATTGTTGACAATGAGTTAGATCACATCTAATGTCGAACCATTGTTAACAATCGAGCGAAACTTAAGCAGTGACTCAGGCACCTGTATTGGACAAAAACGGCGTTGATAAAGCCACTCCGGAGAAGAGCAGTACCCTGGTGGATCAGATCCTGGTGCAAATTCAGACCAGCATCATCAAGGGTGAGTTGGCTCCCGGCAGCAAGATCAACGAGCAGGCGCTGGCACTCAAGTACGGTATCAGCCGCGGTCCAACCCGCGAGGCCTTGCAGATCCTCGAGCGTCAGCGCTTGGTAGTACGTATCCCCCATGTGGGCGCCAGAGTCGCCGCCATGACTGTGGCTGAACTCAACGACCTCTACGAACTGCGCAGCACGCTGGAAGCCATGGCCTGTGGACTGGCCGCCAAACGGATAACCGATGAGCAGCTCGACCAGTTGTGGCAACTGCTGGCCCGTCAGGAAGCGGCGCTGGCAGAAGGCGATACCTATTTTCAGGAAGAGGGTGATGTGGACTTTCACTACCAGATCATCCGCGCCAGCGGTAACAAGCACCTGCAGGAAACCCTGATCGGCGGCTTATATCACCTGCTGAGAATGTATCGCTATCAATGCACCAATAAGAACCGCCCGGTCAAAGCCATTGCCGAGCACAGACGCATAGTCGAAGCCATAGCCCAGCGCGATGCCGAACTGGCCGGCTTGCTGATGCGCCGTCATATCGAACAGGGACGGCGCAATACCGAACTCAGACTCAAACAGCTTCAGGCGGAGCATGCCGCCCTGGACTCAATATAAGGAAGCAAACAGATGACTCGCAGCGCAGGACTCAGATTCCGCCAGGCTCTGGCCAAGGCCAAGCCGCTTCAAATCGTGGGAACCACCAATGCCTATTTCGCCCTGATGGCCGAGCAATCCGGTGTTCAGGCCCTGTACCTTTCCGGTGCCGGTGTCGCCAACGCCTCTTACGGCCTACCGGATCTGGGCATGACCTCAATGAACGATGTGCTGATCGATGCCGGCCGTATCACATCGGCCACCGAACTGCCGCTGTTGGTCGACATAGACACAGGCTGGGGTGGCGCCTTCAACATTGCCCGCACCATCAAGGAATTTGAAAAGGCCGGTGTCGCCGCCGTGCATATGGAAGATCAGGTGTCACAGAAGCGCTGTGGTCACAGACCCAACAAGGCCGTGGTCAGCACCGAAGAGATGGTTGACCGTATCAAGGCTGCCGTGGATGCCCGCACAGATGAGAACTTCGTCATCATGGCCCGCACAGACGCGGTTGCCGTGGAAGGGCTGGATGCCGGTATCGAACGCGCCCAGGCCTATATCGAGGCGGGCGCCGACATGATCTTTGCCGAGGCGCTGACCGAGCTGGATCAGTACCGTCGATTCAAGGCGGCCGTCAACGCCCCGATCTTGGCCAACATGACCGAATTTGGCAAGACAGAACTGTTCAACAAGGAACAACTGGCCGAAGCCGGTGCCGACATGGTGCTCTACCCACTGAGCACCTTCCGCGCCGCCAACCTGGCCGCCCTGAAAGTGATGCAGGCACTGATGACCGACGGTCATCAACGCAATGTGGTCGATGCCATGCAAACCCGTGAAGAGCTGTATAAGTTCCTCGGCTACCACCACTACGAAACCAAGCTCGATGAGCTGTTCAGCCAAAAGTAACGGCTGAATCCAGGGATGATTGACCGGCGCAGACGCGCCGGTTGCAGGGGTTGCCCCAAGAAACACCCGGGGTTGCCGCCCTACACAGCGCCCCAGAGCGCTGAAAAAGGCAACCGCATACCAGACCAGCCATGGCTGGCCAACAAATTGACAAGAGTGTAACGGAAGAGGGAATGCATTATGACTGACAAGAAACTGAGCGGCGCCGGATTACGCGGCCAAAGCGCAGGCGAAACTTCACTGAGCACAGTCGGTAAGTCCGGCTCAGGCCTGACCTACCGCGGCTATGACGTCAAAGATCTGGCCGAAAACGTCAGCTTCGAGGAAGTGGCCTACCTGATCCTCTACGGCGAACTGCCCACCGAAACGCAACTGGCGGCCTATCGTCAGAAACTCAAAGGCATGCGCGGCCTGCCACAGGCATTGAAAGAGGTGCTGGAGCGGATCCCGGCCGATGCCCATCCTATGGACGTTATGCGTACCGGTTGCTCCATGCTGGGTAACCTGGAAACCGAAAAAGATTTCTCCGAGCAGAGTGAAGTGGCCGACCGTCTGCTGGCGGCATTTCCTTCCATCATCTGTTACTGGTATCGCTACAGCCATGACGGCGTGCGTATAGACACAGAAACCCATGACGACCAGATAGGCGCCCACTTCCTGCACCTGCTGCACGGCGAAGCTCCATCTGCCCTACATGCCAGGGTTATGGATGTGTCACTGATCCTCTACGCCGAGCACGAATTCAACGCCTCTACCTTCACCGCCCGGGTTTGTGCCTCTACCCTGTCTGACATGCATTCCTGCATCACAGGCGCCATTGGCTCACTGCGCGGCCCTCTGCACGGCGGCGCCAACGAGGCGGCGATGGAGCTGATTCAGGATATGCGCGATGAAGACCATGCCCGCGAAGTGCTCAAGGGCAAGCTGGAGCGTAAAGAGAAGATCATGGGCTTTGGTCACGCCATCTACCGCGAGTCTGACCCCCGCAACGTGATCATCAAAGAGTGGTCGGAAAAGCTGGCGCAGGAATATGGTGATGAACGCCTCTATCGCGTTTCTGTTGCCTGTGAAGCCCTGATGTGGGAAGAGAAGAAACTCTTCTGTAACGCCGACTTCTTCCACGCCAGTGCCTATCACTTCATGGGGATCCCCACCAAGCTGTTTACCCCCATCTTCGTTTGCTCCCGCCTCACCGGCTGGGCCGCGCACGTGATGGAGCAGCGCGCCAACAACCGCATTATCCGCCCGAGTGCCGATTATGTTGGAGTTGAGCCACGCAAGGTGACGCCTCTCAGCGAGCGTTGATCCCGGCGGCCAAACGGCCGCCCGATGAATGAGCAAGAGCGGGCACCCAAGTGAGCACGGGCCCGGCTCTTTTTGCAGTTGCTTCTCAGTGGACAGAACTCATGAATACCAATTACCGAACTCCCCTGCCCGGCACCAGCCTCGAGTATTTCGATACCCGCGCCGCAGTCGAGGCCATCAGCCCCGGAGCCTATGCCAAACTGCCCTACACCTCGCGGGTGTTGGCTGAAAACCTGGTCCGCCGCGCAGAGCCAGGCAGGCTCAACGACTTCCTCGAACAGATTATCGAACGCAAACGGGATCTGGACTTCCCCTGGTTCCCGGCGCGGGTGGTGTGTCACGACATTCTCGGCCAAACAGCACTGGTTGATTTGGCCGGTCTGCGTGATGCCATCGCCGACAAGGGCGGCGATCCGGCCAAGGTTAACCCTGTGGTGCCGACCCAACTGATTGTGGATCACTCTCTGGCGGTGGAGCACCCCGGCTTTGAAGCGGATGCCTTCGAGAAAAACCGCGCCGTTGAAGACAGACGCAACGAAGACAGATTCCACTTTATCAACTGGACCAAGACGGCCTTTAAAAACGTCGATGTGATCCCACCCGGCAACGGCATCATGCACCAGATCAACCTGGAGAAGATGTCCCCCGTGGTCCAGAGCCGCGACGGTGTCGCCTTCCCGGACACCTGTGTCGGCACCGACAGCCACACACCACACGTGGATGCCCTCGGGGTGATCGCCATAGGCGTGGGTGGCCTGGAAGCCGAAAGCGTGATGCTCGGCCGCGCCTCCTGGATGCGCCTGCCGGACATAGTCGGCGTCAAGCTGACCGGCAAGGCCGCTCCCGGCATTACCGCCACGGATATAGTGCTGGCGCTGACCGAATTCCTGCGTAAAGAGCGGGTGGTGGGTGCCTATCTGGAATTCTTCGGTGAAGGCGCCGCCAGCCTGACCCTGGGTGACAGGGCAACCATCTCCAACATGACTCCCGAATATGGCGCCACTGCCGCCATGTTCTATATCGATCAGCAAACCATAGATTATCTGCGCCTCACCGGCCGTGATGACCAGCAGGTGGCACTGGTGGAAAACTATGCCAAGACCACGGGTCTGTGGGCCGACAGCCTCGAAGGCGCCGAATATGAGCGGGTGCTGGAGTTTGATCTCTCCTCCGTGGTGCGCAACATGGCCGGTCCTTCCAACCCGCACGCTCGTTTGGCCACCAGCGACTTGGCCGCCAAAGGCATTGCCGGCAAGGTAGATCAGCAAGAAGGTCTGATGCCGGATGGCGCCGTAATTATCGCCGCCATCACCAGCTGTACCAACACCAGTAACCCGCGCAATGTGATTGCCGCCGGTCTTATCGCCCGCAACGCAGTGGAAAAAGGTCTGGTGCGCAAGCCTTGGGTCAAGACCTCTCTGGCGCCCGGCTCCAAGGCGGTGGATCTCTATCTGCGCGAGGCAGGGCTATTGCCTTACCTGGAACAGCTGGGCTTTGGCATAGTCGCCTTCGCCTGTACCACATGTAACGGCATGAGCGGCGCGCTGGATCCCAAAATCCAGCAGGAAGTGATCGACAGAGATCTGTACGCCACCGCGGTATTGTCCGGTAACCGTAACTTCGATGGCCGGATCCACCCCTATGCCAAGCAGGCATTCCTGGCCTCGCCGCCTTTGGTAGTGGCCTACGCCATTGCAGGGACTGTGCGTTTCGACATAGAGAAAGACCCACTCGGCACAGATCAGAATGGCAACGCCGTTACCCTCAAGGACATCTGGCCCAGCGACGAAGAGATAGATGCCATCGTCAAGTCATCGGTCAAGCCGGAGCAGTTCCGCAAGGTGTATGAGCCCATGTTCAATATCGCCGTGGAATACGGTGATGGGGTCGACCCTCTGTATGACTGGCGCCCAATGAGCACCTATATCCGCCGTCCGCCCTACTGGGAAGGCGCCCTGGCCGGTGAACGTGCGCTCAAGGGGATGCGGCCACTGGCGGTACTGGGTGACAACATCACCACAGATCACCTGTCGCCGTCCAACGCCATTCTGCCATCCAGCGCCGCCGGTGAATACCTGGCCAAGATGGGCTTGCCGGAGGAAGACTTCAACTCCTACGCCACCCACAGGGGTGACCATCTGACGGCTCAACGGGCCACTTTTGCCAACCCCAAACTGTTCAACGAAATGGTCAAGGACGACAGCGGCAAGGTGATCCAGGGCTCGCTGGCCCGTATCGAGCCCGAAGGGCAACAGGTACGCATGTGGGAAGCGATAGAAACCTACATGGAGCGCAAGCAACCCCTGTGCATCATAGCCGGTAAAGACTATGGCCAGGGCTCCAGTCGTGACTGGGCTGCCAAGGGCGTGCGTCTGGCCGGAGTCGAGGCGATTGTGGCCGAAGGCTTCGAACGCATTCACCGAACCAACCTGATAGGTATGGGCGTGCTGCCGCTGGAGTTTTTCCCTGGGACCGACAGGCTGACCCTGGGCATAGATGGCACAGAAACCTTCGACGTTCTCGGCGAGCGCACTCCCGGCGCCACTCTGACCCTGTTGCTGCATCGCAGCAATGGCGAAACGATGGAAGTACCTGTGCGCTGCCGCCTGGATACCGCTGAGGAAGTAACCATCTATGAAGCCGGTGGTGTACTGCAGCGTTTCGCGCAGGACTTCTTGCAGGGCAATGTTTAAGCCGGCCCTTGATGCGTGACCAAGTCGGCCATAGCCAAGGTTATGGCCGACTGATAAAAATATTTATGTCAAAGGATCCAATGCCATGGCATTTAAACCACAGATAAAAATTCCCGCCACCTATATGCGCGGCGGCACCAGTAAGGGAGTGTTCTTCCGCCTGGACGATCTGCCTGAGGCGGCCAGAGTGCCCGGCCCGGCCCGCGACGCCTTGTTGATGCGGGTCATCGGCAGCCCTGACCCCTACGGCAAACACACAGACGGCATGGGCGGCGCGACCTCGAGTACCAGCAAATGCGTGATTATGAATGCCAGCCAGGTTCCCGGCCACGATGTGGACTACCTCTATGGTCAGGTCTCCATAGATAAGCCCTTTGTCGACTGGAGCGGCAACTGCGGCAACCTTTCCACTGCGGCAGGCGCCTTTGCCCTGCATGCCGGTCTGGTTGCCCCGGAACGGGTACCGGAAAACGGCATCTGCGAAGTGCGGATTTGGCAGGCCAATATCGGCAAGACCATTATCGCCAAGGTGCCGGTCAGCGCCGGTGAAGTGCAGGAAACCGGTGACTTTGAGCTCGACGGTGTCACCTTCCCCGCCGCCGAAATTGTGCTGGAATTTATCGACCCTGCCGATGATGGTGAAGACGGCGGCGCCATGTTCCCTACCGGCAAGCTGGTGGATGAGCTGACGGTTCCCACCCAAGTACACCCCAGCGGTAAAATTCAGGCAACGCTGATCAACGCCGGGATCCCGACCATTTTCGTCAATGCCGCCGATCTCGGCTATCAAGGCACCGAGCTGCAGCCGGAGATCAACGGCGATCCCGAGGCGCTGGCTCGCTTTGAGCTGCTTAGGGCACACGGCGCGCTGGCGATGGGGCTGATTAAGGAGCTATCCGAAGCCGAAACCCGCCAACACACTCCCAAGGTAGCGTTTGTGGCCAAACCGCAGGCGCATCAGGTTTCCAGTGGCAAACAGCTGGCCGAAACCGATGTCGACCTCCTGGTTCGCGCCCTGTCCATGGGTAAATTGCACCACGCCATGATGGGCACGGCGGCAGTGGCCATAGGCACGGCCGCGGCCATCCCGGGCACCCTGGTTAACCTGGCGGCCGGTGGCGGTGAGCGCAGTTCGGTACGCTTCGGCCACCCATCTGGCACCTTGAAAGTCGGCGCCGAAGCCGAATTCAAGGACGGCCAGTGGCAGGTGACCAAGGCCATCATGAGTCGCTCGGCGCGTATCCTGATGGAAGGCGCAGTACGAATTCCGGACGACAGTTTTTAACAGTAGCTTGGCTTTCGATGGCAGTCGTTGATAACACAGCTGTCGATTGCCTCTCCCCCTTTCCAAAAGGCTCCGCTTCCTCCCTTCCGGCGGGGCCTTTTTTCCTTTCTGTTATCAACTGGGCAACAAAGTAGGATAAAGTGCGATAAAGTTTGCCAAACTGAGAAAAGAAATCTGTTATAAAATAAATTCTCACCAATCAAAAACCTACTGAAAAAGAGGGCCTCTTGTCTCGGATCTGCTGCCTACTCGCCGCTCTACTGTTATCTGTCTGCCTGTTTGAGCTCAGGGCAGAACCTGCGCCCCAGCTCAGATTCCAGCATGTCAGCAGCATGAATGGCCTGAATCAGAACAGCATCACCAGCCTCTACCAGGACAAGGCGGGCATTTTGTGGATTGGCACCCAGGATGGGCTGCACAGTTACAACGGCATCGAATTTACTCTGTTTCAACATGACCCCTACCACAGCCAGACATTGTCGGATAATCATGTCACCGACATACTGCAGGATAGCCGGGGACAGTTGTGGATAGGCACCTTCAACGGCGGACTGAACCGCCTGGATCTGCAGACGGGAGTATTCACTCCCGTTGGCCGTGACAAGGGGATCAACAGCAAAAGAATCAACCGTCTGACTCTGGTGGGTGAGACACTCTGGGTCGGAAGCGGCAATGGACTCTACGCCCTGGATACGGTCAGCGGCGAGCTGCATGAGTTGTCACTGGGGCAAAATATCAGCGCTGATATCCGGGTACTGACTCCCATAGGAAAAGATGCTCTGCTGATTGGCACCCAAAGTGATGGTTTGCTGGTTTTGCGTAATGAAGGACTCAAGCCCCTGCCCTTACCCGATGCCGAACATGGTCATCCGGTACAGGCCCGCCAGAGCGAAGATGGCGCCCTGTGGCTGGTTATCGATGATGCACTCTGGCGTTATCCGCCCGGGCTGAAAAACCCAGAGTTCATCTACCGGCTGCCAACGCCCAATCGGGGCATTCTGGAGTTTATCTTTGACAGCAGGGGCGGCATCTGGCTAGGGGGCCAACAGACGGGGCTTATCCAGCTACAGCTTAAAGAAGGCCAGTGGCAAGCCAGGCACTATCGCTATGACCCATCCGATCCCAATAGCCTCAGCGATAATGATGTCTACAGCCTGCTGCAGGACAACAACGGTATTCTGTGGATTGGCAGCCTGTTTTCAGGCATAGACAAGGTGAACCTGGCCCGGCAGTACTTCGAGCATATCTACAACAATCAACAACCCCTGGAGCGCCAGCGGGACAACAATATCCGCGCCATTTTCCGCTCCGGCGACGGCTTGCTGTATTTGGGCACCGACAGGGCCGGCATATTTCATATGGATCAAGATGGCCGATTTTTCTCCCACAACAGCCAGCTCGCCAAACTACTTGGCCAGGATGAGTCCTTTTTGGATCTCACTATCAGGGCGATTACCGAGGACAGCAGCCGGAGGCTATGGCTGGCCAGCAGTGAAGGCTTGATAAGACTGAACAAAAGCGGCCAAATGCAGCTGTATCGGCCCCCGGGCAACGAACCCGGTATTCGCGATTTGATCATCAGCCCAGATGAACAGATCTGGCTCGGTGCCGGCAACACTTTATACCATTTCGACCCGGATACCGGTGTTTTCCAGGCCCACTTTGTCAACGAGTATCTTGAAGAAGGGCCACAGTCGCAGATGATCCTCAGCCTGACCACGGCCAACAATGGCATCTGGGTCGGCACCACCAATGGCGCTTACTGGCTGCAACCTGACACGGGCCAACAACAGATCATCCGCGGTGATCGCCTGGCCAATCCCATGGTGCGGGATATTCTCAGAGACAGGGACGGCAATATCTGGTTTGCCACTCACGGTGGCCTCAGTCGCCTGCGCCAGGATGAGCTGCAACACTTCGGCCGTAATCAGGGATTACCGGGCAATACCGTCTATGCCATGGAGCAGGACAAGAGCGGCGACCTCTGGCTCAGCAGTAATTCAGGGATCAGCCGCTTTGCCATCGACAAGGAAAAGGTGCTGACCTTCAACGAATATGAAGGTTTGCAGGCGCTGGAATTCAACGGCAATGTCAGTTGGCAGGACAAGGATGGCAGTATCTGGTTTGGAGGCATCAATGGGTTGAACCATTTCTACCCTCAGCAGGTGCCCAAGGTACGCAAACAACCCAAACTTGCCCTGGCCGGTTACCGCCTGGGCAACAGCTATTTTCCCAGGCTGGATCTTGGCCATATACCCGAGCTGACGATTCCCTATAGTGAGCAGTTAATAAGCTTTGAGATCACTGCACTGGATTTTGCCTATCCCCAACGCCACAGATTCAGCTTTTTCCTTGAGGGCTGGGACAAGAGTTGGCATCCGGCCCAGTCGCTGCACGAGATCAGCTATACCAATTTGGCGCCCGGCGACTATCGGCTGTTTGCCCGCCATCAGTTGCAGCACAATCCCGAAGGACATGAGCAACTGTTGTTAAAACTCACAGTGCCGGCCCCTTTTTACCGCACCACCCTGGCTAATCTGTTTTATCTGGCACTGGCGCTGTTGTTGTTTGGCCTCTGGCTAAGGCGTTTCCTGTCGCAACGTCGTCTCGAGCAGCAAACACAGTCCAATATCCAGCTTTCTGAAGAGAGGCTGAAACTGGCGCTCTGGGGCTCGGGTGACCGGATGTGGGACTGGCAGTTGGAAGACGATCGCTTCTTCGTTACCGGCCCCAAACAAGGCTCAGAAACACCACTGGAAACCAAAGCCAGTCGGCAGATGGCGCTGGTACATCCCGACGACAGGCCCCATGTTCAAGCGGCACTGGAGAGCTACCTCCAGGGGGATGCCGAATTCTTCGAGGCCGAGTATCGTATCAAGCTTGGCAACACGCACTGGGGCTGGGTGTTGGATCGCGGAAAAATAGTCGAACGCGACCGTAGTGGCAAACCACTGCGCCTGGCGGGCACCTACACGGATATCAGCATGCGCCGTGGCCAGGAAGAGGCGCTGCGGCTATCGTCCCAGGTACTGGAAAGCATGAATGAGTCTGTGGTGGTCTGCGATCTCAACTACCGCATCATCTCGGTCAATCCGGCGTTTTGCAGCACTACCGGCTTCAACGAACAGAAGATCTCCGGCAAGTCTTTCCTGTTCCTGACCCGGAGACTCTACGCCAGAAGCTTCTATCAGCAGATAGAGCATCAATTGCTGAACCAAAAACACTGGTCCGGTGAAGTGCAGATCCGCACCCACAGCAAGCAGCCGCTGCTGGTATGGATGGAAGTCAATCAGGTGCTCAACAGCCAGGGCGAAGCCAGTCATTTCGTGGTGGTATTTACCGATATCACAGACCGCAAACAGGCCGAGGAAGACCTGCGCCTATTGGCCAACTATGATCAGCTCACCGGCCTGCCCAATCGCACTCTGTTCCAGGACAGACTGGATCATGCCCTGCGCCAGGCACACCGTAACCGTAACATGGTCGCCCTGCTATTTCTGGATCTGGACAGGTTCAAACACATTAACGATTCTCTGGGCCATCATGTGGGTGATCAACTGCTGAAAGCGGTTTCCTCCAGACTGACCCAAGCGATAAGAGATGGAGATACGGTTGCCCGTCTGGGCGGTGACGAGTTCATCATCATCCTCGAAGGCCTGCAAAAAACCAAGGCGGCGACCGTTATCGCCGAAAAACTGCTGGCGGCGTTCGAACGCCCCTTCGCACTGGAGAACTTCAGCCTCAATGTTTCACCATCCATAGGTATCAGCCTCTATCCGGATGATGCCGAAGAGGCGCTGGAATTGCTGAAGTTTGCCGATACCGCTATGTACCATGCCAAGTCGCTGGGGCGCAATAACTTCCAGTTCTACACAGCTAAACTCAACGCCTATGCGGTGCGTCATGTGCAGCTGGAAGCCGGGCTGAAACAGGCGCTGGATCGCGACGAATTCTATCTGCTGTACCAACCCAAATTCTGCGTCCATACCGGTAAACTCACCGGCATGGAGGCCCTGCTGCGCTGGGAAAGCCAGGATCTGGGGCCTATTTCTCCGGCGGAGTTTATTCCGCTGGCCGAGGAAACCGGCCTGGTCAACGCCATAGGTCAGTGGGTACTGCTGAGTGTCTGCAGTCAACTGGAGCGCTGGCAGAATCAGGGGCTGGAAGCGGTTCCGATAGCGATCAATATCTCCGCCAAACAGCTGCAGACTGACATTATTTCCAGCATAGAGGTTGCTCTTGCCATGCATGGTCTGGCTGCAGATCTACTTGAGATAGAGCTGACAGAGTCAGCGGTGATGCAGCAACCGCTGGAATCAGTGGAAATACTCAATCAACTGAAGGGGTTGGGGTTAAGCCTGGCGGTCGATGACTTCGGAACCGGCTACTCCAGTCTGGCCTATCTCAAGCGTTTCCCGCTGAACACCTTGAAGATTGACCGCGAGTTTGTCCGTGATATCACCAAAGATCCTGATGATGCCGCCATTACCAGCGCCATCATAGTCCTGGCTCACAGCCTGGAGTTACAGGTGGTGGCAGAAGGGGTAGAAACCCAGGCCCAGCTTAACTTCCTCGCCGCCCAGGGCTGCGATCAGGCCCAGGGCTTCCTGCTGGGGCGCCCAATGACAGAAGCGCAAGCACAAACATTACTCGGCCGAAAATAGCATCACCCCATAAAAAACGCGGCTCAACTGGCCGCGTTTTATCAATAATTAGTTATTGGCTTATGCCTTCTCCAGCCTGGGTACTTTGCAAATCCAACCTTGTGGGCCTTGTCTGTGCCCTTTCTGGATTTCGGTGAAGATTCGGTAGATGCGACTGACATGTTCACCGACCTTGCCGTCACCGACAGTGACCACCCGGCCATCTTCAAAAATGTAGGAGCCGACCGGAGAAACCACGGCTGCTGTGCCGAAACCGCCGGCTTCGATGATCTCGCCCGACTCGACACCTGCAATAAAATCATCCAGTTTGACCTGCTCCTGGCGGACATCACAGCCAAGCAGTGGCGCCAACTCAATAATAGACTGTGAGGTGATCGACTTGAGAATGGTATCGGTAAACTCAGGGATGATCACTGTGCCATCCTTGAGAATATGGAAGTGGTTCATCGCCCCGGCTTCTTCGATATATTCATTGGTCGAGTCCAGATACAGCACCTGGGAAGCACCGTGAGCCGCGGCAGCCTTACCGGCACGCAGTGAAGCGGCATAGTTGCCGGCGGCCTTGGAGGCACCGGTACCACCGGATACTGCACGGTGGAATTCTTTACTGATCAGCAGGCGAATGGCATTGAGGCTCTCACCATAGTAGGCGCCGCTGGGGCTCATCACCACACAGAAGGTGTAGCGGTTGGCCGGGCTGACTGACAGTCTGTCTTCGGTGGCAAAAATAAAGGGCCGAATATAGAGGCAAGCCCCGTCCTGCATGGGGAACCAGAGACGGTCGACATCGATAAGGGCATTGATCGCCTTAAGCTGCATGGCTTCATCAATATTGGGAATACAGACGATATCGGCAGAGCGGTTCATGCGTTCGGCATTCTTGTTGAGACGGAAGGTATAAATCTCACCGTCTTCATGCATAAAGGCCTTGGCGCCCTCAAAAATACTCTGACCATAATGCAGCGCCATCGCGCCGGGAGCCATCTCAAACGGACCGTAGGGGACGATGCGGGGATCCCGCCACTCGCCATCATAATAATCCATCATGAACATATGGTCGGTGCGCAGACGACCAAAGCCAACATTACCTTCAGGGCAAAACTGCTCTGAGCGACGCTCTGCGGCGGGCTTTAACTGATACTTGATTTCCATTGCTTACCACCTTGACTATTGTTCAAGCAGACTAGGGAGCGCCCGGAATAATGTCAAGAGGGCCAAGGCCTGCGTCCAGCAGGAGTACTGTAAAAAATTTAGCCATCAAATATCGGTAAGTTCCCCCTGGGGAGCTAAGCGGGAAAAGTCGCCGCCCTCTTCAGGGCTGATCAGAGTAAACAGCCCTGCATCCCTGTGCCGCTTAAGCAAGAGATCCACTTCCAAAGTGGCGTCCTCCTTCAGCAGCCTGGATACCGCGCCGGCATCAGACTGGAACTCAACCGCACGATAATAACAGGCGCCATCATCTGGGCGCGGTACCAACTTAAAGCCGATTTTCCCTTGAGGCAGGGTCTGCATCTTGGCGGCATCCAGATACAGGGTCAGGCAGTTGGGGCTCTGCTGGTTGCGCTGCTTATCCTGCATAAAGCCTCTTGGCAGAATACCCGGCAGATACTGCTCGCCACTGAGCAGATAAAAATCGAAATCCTCTATGGCGGCGCCGGTATCATCCCACACCCGAATCACCAGCATGGTGTAACGCTTCTTGGTGGTCCGGCTTTGGGTTTGCCGCGTAAGCTCCTGACAGGCACGGCGGTAAGCCTCTACCGAGTCGACCTTCAACCAATTCAGAATCGCCTGCACTACCGGCTTGTTGGCAGCGTTTCTACGGCTGACGGAACGCATGATCCCCATTTTCTCTTTGCTGTGGCTGGCCTTGGGAATAATGCCGAAGCCACTGACAGGGGCCTGAATGAAACTTTCCGGCGCCAGCTTGGCCACGCAGGCACCATCAAAGCTGTCACATTCCTGTGCCTGCTCCACCAATTGCAAGCGAGCATAATTCATATTTGCCGCGGCGACCCGCACGACACCATCCGAGCCCGGCTCGGCGGTATAGGAGTTGAGATAATCATAGAGGGACGCATCTATACTTTCGCCGGTCAGCACCAAGGGCCAAAGCCGAGCGGCCTCAAAATCATAGTTCAACCAGGCTTTACTTAAAGCAGCCTGCCCCAGGCTGCCCAGCTCCAACCAGTCGAGGATCTTCTGCCCCGGCTCCAATCCATCGAACCAGGCCTTAATCCTGGCGAGGCGCGACTTGCCAAGCTGTGCCAAGGCGGAGCCGTGGTTGGCCGGTGCCAGCATGATCATATGAGTCACGGGACAAGCCGCCAATTTTTGGGCTCCGAAGAAGGTCTCCAACCAGCAACGTATCACGGCTGCTCCAGTGCTGTGGGTGATCACCGCGAAAGGTTCATCCCCCAGCACTTCACGTCTGGCAGCCTCGAAGGCCAGCGCAACGTCCTCCAACTTCACCTGGTCCTGAAAACTGATATAGCGTCCCAGGTGCAGATGACTCACCTCAAGCTCAGTGTCTGCCAGCTTGGCCAATGCCTGCGGCAAATAACCATAGGTCTCTGTGGACGTCACACTCCAGCCGTGTACAAATACCAGTCTCATCCCTTTTCCCTCAGGTTAACAGTCTATTTTTCGACCACAAACCCATCACTGACCCACAACAATTGGAATTTCTAACATCAGGTTTTTTAACACAAAAAGCCAATACATACGATTAAAAACCCGATCCAGCTCTCATTCAGGTGGAGTTCAGTAAAGCGGTCCTAACCTGCCGATGAACACAAGTTGACCCGGCTTAAAAACAGCCATCCGGACTTTCCCGGATCCAGGAGTAAATTATGAAAATTCAATCTCTAGTACTGGCTTCCGCTGCGGCTCTCGCTTTCTCAGCCCCTTCTTTTGCAGCTGACTGGTTTGTTGGCGGCGGTGTTGGTGCGCAGCAAAATGACTACTCTCATAAACCCACTGATGGCGGCAAGTTCAGCGATGATGATCGCAATGCCGTCTACATGCTGCGTGGTGGTGCCTTCCTGACCCCCAACCAGCGTCTCTACGCGACGTACAGCTACAACAGCGATGACTTTGCCAAGCAGCAGATGGGGCTGGTTTCCTATGACTACCTGATAGGTTTGGATCAGGCCAACAAACTGAACTGGTTTGTCGGTGCCAGCGCCGGTATCAACCACACGGCACCGGATAGCGGTGCCCTGGAATCAGACAATAATTTTGTCTGGGGTGGTCAGACAGGTCTGGTGTATAAGCTGAGCGACAATCTCAATACCGAGATAGGTTATCGCTATCTGAAGCAGGACTATGACAACAAGATAGACTCAGGCAAATATGCACTGGATAACACCCAGCAACTGTACCTGAGTGTCGACTATCGATTCTAGCCAAACTCCAGCCTCTAAAAAGCCCTATTTATGGGGCTTTTTGTTTAATATCTCTTCTTGAATCGAGTGGCGTGGTTAACAGCCACGACGATACAGCGACTTTAGCAAGCCACTCCCCTACCAGGTTCATGTCTCACAATTTACTGCAAGTTATTTTGGTATAAGTGAAAATTCGAACTACTTTTATACCATTCTGCATGGAAGCAGGTGCAACTTTGGATAGCTCAAGCTTCCATCTGGAAGCGCATTATTTAACTTCAAACTAAAAGACCAAGATATGAAACCTTACCAAGCCATAGATTGCGGCCGCTATGATTACCTGGAGTTGGCCTGTATTCGCGGTTATCCGCTGAAAATAGAGCTGTTGCAAGGAGAGATACTGCATGGCAAGGCGCTGATCACCGAGACCCGTCCCGACAAGAGCGAGTGGCTGCTGGTGCAAACGGCCACCAGCAACCGCGCCATTCGAATGGATCAACTGTTGGCTATCACACCTGAGCAGGAAGGCGCCGAGTTTGGCCGAGTGCTGATTGCCTCGGCAGGCTGTGAGATTTAAATCGCCGCAATAACCGAGACTTCCACCAGATACTCGGGTTCGGCAATAGCCGCCTCCACACAGGCTCTGGCCGGTGCATGCCCCGCCGGTAGCCAGGCATCCCAGATAGCATTCATGGCATCATAATCGCTCATCTGTTTCAGGTAGATAGTCGCAGAGAGGATCCGCTCACGACTACTGCCTGCCCGCTTGAGCAGTTCATCCACCTCTTCGAGCATGGTACGGGTCTGCTGCTGAATATCGGCAAACTTATCCTTGGCAACCTGACCACAGAGATAAACCGTGTTGTTGTGGATCACTATGCTGCTCATGCGCGGATTGGTATCGATACGTTGAATTGTCATCGGCTTGGTTCCAGGTGAAAACCGTTATTTTATCCGGCAAAAGTCGGCTTGGGACAGTTGTGGTTCAGATAAGTGAAAAAAACTGCCAAACAGCCAATTTTATCGCATATTTTTTGGACACTTGGAGATAAGAGCTATTCCTTAAGCCAGCGGCACTGATAGAATCAATATCTCATTCGCCCAACTATTTAAGGACTCCTGTATGAGCCTAGAATTACTGTCCAAACTGGAGACCAAGATCCAGGCCGCGCTCGAAAATATTGAGCTTCTGAAAATGGAGCTGGAAGAAGAAAAGCAGAAGAATGCCCATCTGATAGAGCAAAACCAACAACTTCAGCAAGATCTCAACTCGTGGAACGAGAAAGTCACCGGCCTTGTTGGTCTGCTCAACGACGAAGTCAACTGAATCTAAACGGTTTTAGCTTGGCTATTCTGAGTTTCAATGAGTTCGTTCAATTCCATGATAGCCTGCTTTACCTTTGGCAGGCTTTTTCTCGGCAGCAAAAAGCGCCCTTTATCAAACTCTAATCTTCCCAGATCTTTCACCCAAACGGCGCCGGTCAAGAATATCCTTACGTGTTTGACAATCAGCTTGGGAGCATAGACAGGAAATACACGCACGAGAAACCTCCTTTAGTTGATTTCCGATCCCGAAGTTTTGACCCCCCAACCCGGTGGAAGGTTTCATTTCAATCCGGGAAAATGAGTCAAAATTCGCAAATATGCGCCTTTGTTCTAAAAATCTTGCTGTTATACCTCTCGCCCAGGTGAATTAGTCAATAAAGCAACACTTGCCAATTTTTTGACGCACTGCTAGAGTAAAGCCGTTACTCAGGGTAAAAACTGAGCCCTATGGCTCTAATCCGTGCTTCTTGCGACCAGGGAGTACGGTTTTTTTTTTGCTTTATGCCCAGCTGTTTTCCGGGTAACAAAAAAGGGCCGTTAAGGCCCTTTTTTGTATTTAGATGCTAAATTATTTCAGCTGAGTCAGATAGATAGCAATATCCAACATCTCGTCATAAGACTTGATGGCACCGGTTTCAACCCGATACTTACCATTCACCACCAGCGCTGGAACACCTGAGATCTTGGCGTTTTCTGTGTTGCGCTTCATGTTAGCCACCATGCTGTTGACCATAAAAGAGTTGGCCGCAGAATCAAACTGCTTGGGATCCACACCATTGGCAACAAAGATAGCCTTGATGTCATCACGATTGGTGAAGTGCTGCTTCTTGTCCTGAATCGCGCTGAACATGGCATGATTGACTTTATCAGACACCTTCAGTACTTCGGCAGTGGCGAAAGCACGGGACATCTCAACACCCATCTCGCGGCCGATAAAGTCGACATGGTTTTGCTCAAAAGCCACACCTTCGGGCAGACGAGCCTTCAGCTTGGGGATCACGTTCTTTTCAAAGTTATAGCAATGAGGACAGTAGAAAGAGAAAAACTCTGTGATTTCAGGCTTGGCGGAGGCGGGGCCTTCACTAACCACAGTATAATGCACGCCTTCTTTGTACTGGGCCGCTGTGGCCGCCAGGGGAAGCAGCAAAAATGCCGCCGCCAACATCAGGATTTTCTTCATTGGAGTTCCTTGTTTATTAAAATTTCAGCCAACACTGCTGGAGTTGCTGAATAACATAATCTTCTTTTTGAGTCGAACTCAAGCTCTGAGTTCCCTTTTTGTTAAATCCAAATGCCGTGCGGCCATATCCTCAACACCCGGCACTTGTTCGATGCAGCCTCAATAAAGAATAAGACTCAGTGGCGGCTCATCCAAGCGCTGTTGCTGTTCTTTAAATGCCTGCAACTGCTGTCGCCAGTATTCTTCGGTCGCAAACCAGGGGAAGTGGCGCGGAAACGCGGGGTCGTCCCAGCGCTTGGCCAGCCAGGCGTTGTAATGCAGCATTCGCAGGGCCCTGAGTGGCTCTATCAACTGCAGCTCTTTGGTATCGAAGTTGGAGAAGGCCTCGTAGGCCTCCAGCAAGACTTCCAACTGCAACGTCTGTTGCTGCCTGTCGCCGGACAGCATCATCCACAGATCCTGCACCGCAGGGCCGTTGCAGGCATCGTCGAGATCAACAAACCCGGGGCCATTGGGGGTCCAGAGAATATTGCCGGGATGCAGATCGCCATGCAGACGCATACTCTGGTATTCGATACCTTGCCAACGCCGCTGCAGCTCAGAGAAGAGGCTTAACGCCGCCTCGAGCAGATGTTCCCGCAAAGCGTTCGGGATCAGCTCTGTGCACTGCAATTGCTCCAGCGCCGGAGTCCCCAGGGTTGTCGGCGTCAGGTTCAAACGCTGCTTGAACAGGCTGCCACGGGAATACTGGTGCAAACGGCCGATGAACTGGCCGGCGCCCTCTATCTGATCTAGGTTGTCCACCTCAAAGCTGCGACCGCCTATGGAAGGAAACAGCGCAAAACGCCACTCTTTGAAGTGATGCAGACTGCGGCCATCGAGCACCACAGGTGCAGCAATGGGGATCTCGGCTTCGGCCAGCTCGAACGTAAATTTATGCTCTTCCAAAATCTGGGCATCGGTCCAACGCTCGGGGCGATAGAACTTAACCACGTACCTCTGGCCGCGATCGCAACGAAACTGATAGACCCGGTTCTCATAGCTGTTGAGTGGCGTTAGCCCCGTCTCGGGGTAAATCGCCAGACTTTCAATGGCATCCAAAATCAGTTCAGGGGAAAGATCCCGATAATGAAACGCCGCCGTGGCCCGCTTTTCTGTCATGCCTGTGACTCCAGTAAGTGCTTCAGGTATACCAACACATCCCAGTCTTGTTCACTCTGGCAGCTCAACCAGCACACATCGCCGTAGAACTCATAGTTGAGCCACAAGAGACTGCCTTCAAAATCCAGCAGCCATTGGTGACGATCAGCCCCCCATTGCCGCTCCAGCACCTTGGCATCGAGCGCCCGGCACAGGGGCTCGGCAAAGCTGTCGAAGGCTTCGAACTCGACCCCAGCCGTCATCGACAGGGTTTTATGCTCGGGATCCAAGCTAAGATTTTGATACTGCATTTTTTAATCCTATTTCTTAACTGCTGCAGGACATGATCAACCCCTGACCCCAATCCGGTGGTCGCTTGGCAAACTCCTGCATCTCAGGCTGCTCATCGAACGGGCGCCTGAGGAGCTGGTACAACTGCTCAAGCGGCTGGCTATTGCCCTCCTCTTCGATGGCAATTATCGCTTCCTGAGCCAGATAGTTGCGCAAGATATATTTGGGGTTATGGGCCCGGCGCTCGGCCTGCCACTGTTCAAGTCCCTGACGGGTATCGATACGGCGCCGGTACTCGGGCAGCCAGTCATCCCAGCCCTGACGATTGATAAAATCATCCCTCAGACTACTGTTTTCTGCCTTGGGATCCAGCTCGCCGAAGCGGCGCAGGCTCTGGGTGTAGTCCAAGGCGTTTTGTTCCAACAAGCCGGTAAAGGCACCAATAAGCGCCAGGTCCTTGTTGTCCTGCTCCAGCCGGGCATCACGGCTTAAATCTTCGGCCAAAGGTGCCAGCCCCAACTTGGCGCGCATCAAGCCAAGATATTGCTGCACTAACTCATGCTGATAGCTATTGAGCGCGGCTATCAAATCATCGGAAGCCAGCACTGGCGTCAACGCCTGCGCCAAACGTTGCAGGTTCCACAAGCCGACGCCGGGTTGCTGACCGAAGGCGTAGCGTCCCTCGGGATCAGAATGGTTACAGATAAAGTCTTCCTTGAAGGTATCGAGGAAGGCGAAGGGGCCAAAGTCGAAGCTGTCACCAAGAATCGACATATTGTCGGTATTCATCACCCCGTGGGCAAAGCCCACCGCTTGCCAGTGGGCTATCATACGCGCGGTATCACGTACCACCAGAGCAAACCAGGCCTTGTAGCCCTCATAGTCCAGGCTGAACTGGGGATAATGTTGGCTGAGGGTGAAATCGAGCAGCTGCTTGAGCTTGTCGGCCTGACCCTTCTCGCTGTAACAGAAATACTCGAAGTGGCCAAAACGTATATGGCTGCGGGCCAGGCGCACGGTAATGGCGCCTTTTTCCAGCGACTCGCGCCACACCGGCAGCTCAGAGCCGATCACCGCCAACGCCCTGGTGGTGGGCACGCCCAAATGATACAGCGCCTCGGAAACCAGAAACTCGCGCACCGCAGAACGCATCACTGCACGGCCATCACCGTGACGCGAGTATGGCGTGGGTCCCGCGCCCTTCAAGGCCAAATCCCAGGCACCGTCAGGCCCCTGCGCCTCACCGAGAATGATCGAACGGCCATCGCCCAACCTGGGGCTGTAACCGCCAAACTGATGTCCACTGTAGACTTGGGCGTAATATTCGGCGCCCGGCATTCTCTGGTTGCCGGCGAGTTGCTGCAGCAGGGTTTCATTGGGGGCAGTCAGGCCCAAAAGCGCCGCCGCATCATCACTCCAGGCCAACCAATGGGGCGAAGGTAGCCCGGCAGGCAGTACCTGCTGGTAAAATCCCGCCAGGCGGGTGAAGTAATCCTGTTTAAATTTCATGTCCCTTAGGGGCCGTTATTGTGCCATTGGTCACAGATTATCATATCCCTGTCGTCGAGACGGCAGTTGTGACCACACTCGAAGCTGCCCTTGCCCTCATTGAGGCGCTGCATGCCTCTGCCCTTGTCCTGGCACTGCTGCAGGGTTTGATAATAACCGGCAATGGCGTGGTAACGATCCAACGTCTCGGCCGTTTGCGGCTCGACGTCCGACTTATCTCTATTCGGCTGCTGTATATCCGTATCCGGATAGTAAAACAGGGTCCATTGCGGCTGCTTGCTGCAGGCTGCCAGCAGCAACAGCGAAGTGAGGGCAACCCATAAAGTCGCTGGTTTCATTGCGGCTCTCCATCAATAAAAAAGCGAACCCGCAGGCTCGCTTGGGAAGGAGTGAAAAAGCACTATGCCCCTCACTCCTTGCTTGATTCTACACATTGAATCGGCTTTTGTACTCAGGCTGAGGCTTTATCCCTGGCCTTTTCTATCCGCTTGATACGACCTTCAAAGCCCGTAACTGTGCCATCTTCCAGCCCATATTCAATCGCCTTGTTGCACAGAGCTATGGCGGCATCGAAACGGCCTGCATCGCTGCACAGGGTAGAAAGCTGCATAAATCCTGTGCCCTTGAACTCGGCCTTGGGTGATTTGCTGAGTACTTTCTCCCGACTGGCGGCAAACAGGGCGCTATATGCGGTATCGTACTCTTGCCCCAACTGCAGATACTTGCTGTTTTTCCGCTGCTTGTAGCATTCACTTATCACGGCCAGTAAAGCATCATGCGCTTCGATAGCGCCTTCAGAGGCCTGATACTGTTCCATCGCCCGCTTGAGGGTAATATTGCCCCAACTGATATCCGGCGCAGCCGCCTTGACTGGCTCTGGCTCTGGCTCTAGCTCTGGCTCTGGCTCTGGCTCTGGCTCTGGCTCTGGCTCTGGCTCTGGCTCTGGCTCTGGCTCTGGCTCTGGCTCTGGCTCTGGCTCTGGCTCTGGCTCTGGCTCTGGCTCTGGCTCTGGCTCTGGCTCTGGCTCTGGCTCTGGCTCTGGCTCTGGCTCTGGCTCTGGCTCTGGCTCTGGCTCTGGCTCTGGCTCTGGCTCTGGCTCTGGCTCTGGCTCTGGCTCTGGCAGGACAGTCTCGACCTCGGCACGGCCAACTTCCACCTCTGGGGCGATATTTTCCGCTCGAGGTTCAAGCTCAGGCGATTCTGCGACCGCTTGCTCAGCCGATGGCTGAGGCTTGGGTTCGGCTTGCTCTTTCGATTCGGCAAAGTCCAGATCGACACTCTGGTGCTCCTCCTGAGTCTCGTTTTCCGTCTCGGCCTGTGGCGCCTGAGGCATGGCCGAAGCTCTGTCTTTGAGCTTAAGCGCCTCATCACGCTCCTCTTTTGCCAGCCGCTGCGCCCGGTTATAGAGGAAAATACCCGCTGCGACCAACAGTACTACGACCAGGATTTTAAACATCTTCGTCCACCATTTCTTGAGTGCCGGGCCAACTGGCGGCCCTGTTTTGTGGTATTGGCAATCCGCCAAAGCCACCCCGCTCTGCACAGAGTTTAACCGATATTAATAGAGTATCGTCTTAGTATAAATCAAGTATTTATGCTTTTTCTGCTCGCTTTTAGGCGCTTTTTGCAATTGAAACTCAGTCTGTGAAGCCTGGCGCGCCATCGACAGATACAAGCTGGTACACTCCTAGGGTTTTGATCCCAAGAATGGCAAACAAGGATTCAGATGCAAAAATTACTGATAGTGGCTCACGCCAGCCCTTATGGCACAGAAAAATTATTCAACACTCTGCGTATCGCCCTGGCGCTGAAAGACCAGGAGCAGACCGAAGTGGAGCTCAAGTTATTCCTGATGTCAGACGCTGTCTTTGGCGCAGTAAAAGGTCAGAATACCCCTGATCTCAGCTACAACCTGCAGCAGATGTTTGAAATCCTTACTGCTCAGGGTGTGCCCTTGCTGCTGTGCAAGACCTGTGTTGAAGCCCGCGGCGTAGTGGCCGACATGCTGCTGGACGGTGCCGCCATTGGCACACTCGGCGATTTGAGCCGCTGGACCCTGGAAGCCGACAAGGTTATCCATATCTAGGGTCAACTTGTCATTTGACCTTGGGTGCGCATAAAGCTTCATTTTGTGCGCACCTTCATAATTCCTGCCACTGACTTTGAACCCTGCCCCGCCTCAGGACTAAGATGACCATAGTTGAGTTATTTACTAAGGTAAGGCTATGGAACTGCTGCAAGGAAAACTACTGACCGAATTCCGCACTGTTTCTGCCATGGTGTGGATCTACTGCCGTGACCATCACCCCAGAACTGAAGATGGCAGCCTCTGCCCCGACTGTCAGGCCTTGATGGAGTACGCTCACACCCGCCTCGACCGCTGCCCCTACGGTGAAAGCAAGCCCACCTGCAACAAATGCCCGGTACACTGCTACAAACCTGAACCCAAAGAACAGATGCGTCAGGTGATGCGTTACGCCGGTCCCAGAATGCTGTTGAGCCACCCGATACTGGCACTGCGCCACCTCTGGTGCGAGCGCAAAGCCGCGCCGGGCAAGCCTCCGAAGGACGCCTCCAACCGCCATAAGCGCATGCAGTGCGCCAAAAACTGACTATTTTTTGTTGCACCCCTCAAGCGGCTGAGATAAGAATGTCGTTAAGGGGGCCAGATGACAGCATTCAGCGACATTTTTACCCAAGCTTACTGGTGGCTGTCGCTGCTTGGAGGCCTGCATTGCCTGGCGTTGTCCATCTACGCCCGCTTTGTCTATCAGGACAGCCATAGCCAACGTCGACTGCTCGCCGGCATCTTTGCCTTGATGGCACTCTATTTCTTTACCGGCCTGTTCAATAGTGACAATACCCCGGCGCCTATCCATTTGCTGTTTCTGTTATTACTGCCGCTGTACTTCCTGTTGATGCCGGCACTGTATCAATACCTGAAGCAACAACTCAGGCCGACTGTAGATGCAAGGTTGCCACTCAAGCATCTGTTGCCGTCCATACTTGCCATGTTTCTGGTGGTGTTGCTGTGGCTATTCAATCCCAGCCTGGTCACAGGTGTGGCTCTACTGGGCTACCAGCCCAGCCTGAGTTGGGGTTCCCTGCTGTTGCCATTGTTGCTGTTACTGCAAACCACCCTGTACCTGGTATTGGTGCTGCAGCTGATGAAGCGCCACTTTCATGCATCGGCTCAGCAGGACAACAGATTGCAACAGCTGCGCAGTAACTGGCTGCTGGTATTGACCCTGGCACTGATACTGAACTGGTTGGTTCGTAACATTGCCGTGCTCTTGACTCTGTTTCTCGGCGATCAGTTTTCGGCTGTGGCGCAGGCAATCCCGAGACTGGCACTGCTACTGACCCTCTATCTGCTGGCCATCTACGGCCTCAATCAGCTCACCCGCGCCGCCTATCTGCGTGGACGCGAATCCCGTGCTCAAGCCGCCTCTGTACCCAAACAGCCTCTCGATAAGGAAGAACTGGATTTTCTCAATGAGATACTGCACGAAAAAAAAGATAAGTAACATCGCCCAGGCTGTGACCTTTACGTTAATCTAATGCGGCTTTTAATAACAAAAACAAAGGAACAGAGATGGGATTGCCTAACAGCTACAGCCTGCTGGCCCTGTGCCTTATCGGTATGGGAACCCAGGTATTGGCCGCAGAGCGGCAGCATAAAATAACCAACCAGGACTTTTTCGAGATAGCCAACATGGGCCAGGTAGTGCTCAGCCCGGATGCCAAAATGGCCGCCTGGCTGGAATCGCGCTGGGACAAAAATCTGGATAAGGCCCAGAAAGACATCTGGCTGGTCGACAGCAAGAGCCGCCAGAGCAAACGACTGACCTTCAGCAACGAGAGTGAAAGCGCTATCAGCTGGAGCCCGGATGGCCAATATATCTACTTTCTCAGCAGCCGCGGCAATGCCGAGCAGCCGGCGCCCTTCAACGCCAAACCGCAAATTTATCGTCTCTCTATCCAAGGTGGTGAAGCTGTTCCCGTTACCCAAGAGGCCGGTGGCGTCAAGAGTTACCAGCTGAGTGACGATGGCAGCCAGCTCTATTTCCTGACCCATAAGACCCTGACAGACAAAGATCCCTGGGCCGGTATGCGCGCCGCTCACCAAGGCCCTGAGTATGCTCACGGCAGTCGCGATACCAATCCCCTGTACCGCCTGGATCTGAACCATTTTCGCAAGCAGTTGCTGCTGGATGATGACAAAGTGGTTTGGGAGTTCAGCGTCAGCCATGATGGCAATAAACTGGCGCGGATCACCACAGAAGACAACGAGTTGGTCAATCTGGAAGGTTGGTCCAAGGTAGAAATCTTCGATATCAAAAACGCCGGCAACCAGGTTCTGGCCGACAAGCTTTGGCGTGAACAGGCGCCCTCTCCTTACGGCTGGCTGCTGGGGCTGAGTTGGGCCGAAGATAACCGCCGTCTCGCCTTCAGAATCGATTTTGACGGCCATCCCGGCAGGCTGTTTATCAGTGATACCAGTAAACCCGAACAGGCACCTTTGAGTGTTAAACGCCAGGGTGATATGACACTCAGCGGCGGCGACATCCATTGGCGTCCGGGCAGTGAAGAAATCTGCTATCGCGGCGCCGATTATGCGCTGGTACGCCTCTACTGCACTGAAATCAATGACCTGGAACAGGGTGACACCCGGACTCTGCTGCAGGATGATACCGTCATCGGCAGCTACAGTTTCAGTCACAACGGCAAGCAACTGGCGTTCAGCTATAACGGCCTGGATCACTTCTACGATCTGTTTATCGCCAACGCCGAGAAACGCAAAGCACCGGCCAAACGCCTGACCAATATCAATCCGCAAACCGATTCCTGGTTGCTGCCACAACTGAGCATAGTCAAGTGGCAAGCCGCCGATGGCACTCAGGTTGAAGGCATACTGGAATTACCACCCGGCTACCGCAAAGCCGATGGCCCCCTGCCACTTGTTGTGCAAATTCACGGAGGCCCCACTGCTGCTACCCCGTTTGCACTGCAACACAGATCCTATGGCCGTGCTACTTTCGCCGCCAACGGCTGGGCCTTGTTGTCGCCCAACTACCGCGGCTCTACCGGCTATGGCGACAAGTTCCTCACTGATCTGGTGGGCCATGAACACGAGATTGAGGTAAACGACATCATGGCCGGTGTGGACAAGCTGATTGCCGAGGGCCTGGTCGATGCCGACAAGCTGGCCGTCATGGGCTGGAGCAACGGCGGCTATCTGACCAATGCACTTATCGCCAGCAGCGACAGATTCAAGGCTGCCAGTTCAGGGGCCGGAGTATTCGATCAGCGCCTACAATGGATGCTGGAAGATACGCCCGGACATGTGGTCAATTTTATGCAGGGCTTGCCATGGGAAAAACCCGAGGCTTATACCCATGGCTCGTCGCTGACGCATGCAGACAGAATAAAGACCCCGACACTTATCCATATCGGAGAGAAAGACGCCAGGGTACCTTTAGGGCACGCCCAGGGGCTATATCGCGCCCTCAAGCATTACCTGAATGTGCCGGTGGAACTGATTACTTACCCGGGTGAAGGCCATGGTTTGAGCCGCTACAAGCACAAACAAGCCAAGATGGACTGGGATCAGGCCTGGTTTGAACATTATGTTCTCGGCAAACCCTTTCCTTAGCAGCGCTGTATAGGAGATGGGTTAACTGAACTCTAGTTAACTGAACTTTGGCTGACATTCACTCCAAAAAGCGCCGTTATCGGCGCTTTTTTAGTCTCCCCCTCTGTATTTTTGCTGCCGGACAAGTAAGCTCAAGAGTACCTACAGGTACCCAGTCTCTCATTGACGGGGAGCTTAAGACTCTCAATTTGGAGGTTCATCATGAAAGCCATTTCAAGTACCTTGTTTGCCTTATTAGCCCTGGCGAGCAGCCTGCTGCTGATCCCGACGGCCAGTGCCAATGACAGCTACAGCAGTGCCATAGCTACCTTCAAACAAGCCAGTGAAACCCATAAATTCTTCGACTCTGCCTATGGTTACGCCATATTTCCCACTGTCGGCAAGGGAGGTCTGGGCATAGGGGCGGCCTATGGTAAAGGACGTGTCTATCGCGGCGGCGTTTATACCGGTGAGTCGAGCATGACTCAGGTTTCCATCGGTTTTCAAATCGGTGGTCAGGCCTACAGCGAGATTATTTTCTTCAAGGATGAACAGGCCTACCGCGACTTTACCAGCGGCAGCTTTGAATTCGGCGCCCAGGCTTCCGCCGTAGCCATCAACGCCGGTGCCAACGCTCAGGCCGGTACTACAGGCAACTCGGCCGGAGCCGGCCAATCCGGCGGCAGTCAGGCTGCCAAGGCCTCCTATATCAACGGCATGGCGGTGTTTACTGCTGCCAAGGGTGGCCTCATGGTTGAAGCCGCACTTGCCGGACAATCATTTACCTTCGAAGCGCAATAAGCTGATTGGCGAGGCGGCTCTGGCCGCCTCACCCATTTGCCCGTTTTATCAATGTCCCCATGGCGCCGGAGGTGGCGTTACTTCATTGCTTAAGTTGAACTGCAACAGAAAATCGCGCTTCTCCCGGGTCAGGCGATAACTGAAATTCTGCTGATCCAGCCCCAGATGCCAAACATTGGTTACCGACTGGGCCAGACTATGCTGTTTGAAATTGGCAATTGAAAATTCATCGACCGGGAATGACTGCCAGGACTCGGTTCCCTGACTGCGACTGTCACCGCCATACTGGGTTACGGCATCTTCGCTGCCATCCTGATGACGATGATCATGCTTGAGCCTAAGGCCATCGGCCGTCTTGCTGATCACCCAGGTGCGGGATCTGTCCTCTCCCACATGCAACGGAATACGGATCTCGGTTGTTGAGCATTGGCGCACATGCATCACCAGCGGCTGGCCCGTAAAACCATCGCCGCTGCTGCCCCCCTTGATCAACTCACCACTGTAGGCCTTGCCACACAAACCGGATAAGTGGTTAAAAAACTGCTCGGCAGCAGTCAACTCCTGCCCCTGTACCGTCGTTGCCAGCAGCAAGGATGCCATCAGTCCCAACCGTTTCATTATTCTTGTTCCTTCTCCATTAAATGAACGACTATAACGGCGCAGTTTGAAACCAAACTGAATCCCTATAACAAGTTTTTGCCAAGCGCAAGTAGCAAAGTCACAAGTGAGTATCTCGAAAATACTTTCACTGTATTACTTGAGTAAATTCACACCCTGAGAATAAAAATAACCCTATGTTAATTTCGTCTGCGGAAATAAGGTTTTTTCGCTTAGCTAAAAATAGGAAGCAATTCATGTTTCAAATAATTAACTATTTCTCAATGTGATCTTAATCTTGGCAATAGGCCAACAATGAATTCATAGTAATGTCTCAGCAGTGTGGGGAGCGATTACATGAAAATTGACAGCCTTAATTACAACCAATTAAAAGTTTTACTCGCTGTATATAAACATGGTCAAGGAAGCTTGGCCGCAGCCGAATTAGGTATATCCAGTTGTGCCGTCACCCGTACACTAAATGCGCTACGTGATGTTTTTATGGACTCTTTATTTGTCCGTAAATCAAATGGATTAATTCCTACACAAAAGACCGAAGAGTTAATCCCACACGCCAAATTATTGGTAGAACAATATCAACTGCTTGAGCGGCAACATTCTGTCTTTTCCCCCAGCCAATCCGGCGGTCATTTTGTTATCAGAGCCTATGATGAATTTGTCTATGCGGTTCATAAAGTCATAGATAACTATATTCTTCCCGAAGCCCCCAACTTGCGTTTCGACATTCGTACACTCAGCCATGACTGCAGCAATGAGCTCATTGGTGGCGGCGTCGATTTCGTGGTGGTCTACGAAGGCTTCGATGACACCCGGCTCAACTATGAAATCTTCTCTGAGACAGGTGATATCTACATTCTGGCCAGAAAAGATCATCCAATTCTGTCCGAATCCATGTCATTGGAGCAGCTATCCCACTATCCCTTGCTGGAAATCGACAACTACAACGACCTGACCTGCCCTTTGCTGGTCAATCTGTGTCGGGACAACGGCCTGCAGATGGATGTCGCCGGTTATACAGACAGTGTTGCCACCGCGATGCAGATCCTTGCCGAGTCGGACAATATAACCCTCAGCTGCAATCAATTTACCCGCAAGTTTGTCGACATGTTGCCGGCGGTCAGTTATCGAAGATTATCTGACAACATGATTGAAAATATAAAAGAAATCCGTAGCGAACATCGTACCGTCGGCAATTACATTCTTTATGGAAATATTAATAATTCCCCGGCATTCAACTGGGTGAAATCAAAACTCGTTTATGGACTGGAACGGGAATGGCGTTTGGCTGCGGCCACATAGAGATAAATCACAAGTGAAACAAGAGGTATCCAATGGAGTTCACACTATTTTGCATTACGGCCTATGCCGCTTATCTGGTTTATAAGAAACCAGAAAAAGAAAAACTGGCAGATAAACTTCTTTTCGGTTGTATCGGAATGAGTTTCTTTATTTGGATCATGATGTCCTGGGGCATTTTACTTCCAGTCGGAAATTACTAAAGAGTCGTTATGAAAGAGCATATATTCAACAAGTTGGCATCCTTCGCCGCTATTGTCATCATGGCCTTACCCGTAGGTATTGCCTGTTTCTTTTTCGGATTTATTCTCCTGGATAACCCTTGTGCATTTTGCTGGCAAGAACGTACGGCAATGATTCTGGTGGCGCTGACCGCTCTGTATATTGTGCGCTTTGGCCTCAAGCCGAAATACATTGCCGCGCTGGTTTGGCTGGGTATTTATGGTGCCTTTATGGCATCCGTGCATACTTCCATCAACCTCGGCAGCGACATAGGCCAGGGCTTCTCATTGAAGATCATGGGCGCCCATACCTACACCTGGGCACTGCTGGTCTTTATCGTGGTCCTTGTGGTTGTTGCTCTGCTGATGCTGACCCTGGGCAATAAATTTCCCGGCAACGCCTATGGCAAACAGCCGCTGGACACTCTGCCAAAATTGGCCTGCGGCGTATTCCTGGTGGTAATAGCCGGCAACATAGTACAGGCCTTTACCCAAACCGGCCCGATTCCCTTCGTCGGCCAGGACAGTCCAGGCCGCGTATCCTTCAATCCCAAGTTCATGAGCTGGGAACTGGACCACTGGCCAACCTATGCCCCGGATGCCCGCGGCGCCTATGCCATCAGCAACCCGGATATAGAAAGTTGGAACAAGACGGCTGCACTGTTTACCTCGGCTCCAGAAGCCAGACTACTGAGCCAAACGGCATTGCCGGAAGCGATTTCCGGCCGGGTAACCGCCATCGACTACCAGCCTGAAAGCCAGCTCTACGCCCTGACCACTTCAGACAACTGGGTCTACATACTCGACCGTCAGTTCAAACTGCTCACTCAGGCGCAAATCGACGGCATGTATATGCTGCACATTGAAACCTTGAGCGGCGTCAGCTTTACCTCGGCCAACAGCCTGTTGGTGATGGGGTTCAACAAGGCCTGGGCCGAACTGGTAGTGGATCCTGAGCAAAATTGGGAAATGAACTATCGCCGCTTCAATCAGAGCAGCGACGGCATAGGCGAAACGGCCCGTGGTCAGTTCAGCACTGTCAGAGCCAAGACCAGTTATAGCCTGGCACTGGGTTACAGCAAAGCGCTGGATCAATACGTCACTGTCACCACCCGCAACGAACTCAGCGATGCCTTGGTGGTATCCCGTTTCGACAAGGGTGACATGACACTGTCTGCCGAAGCCAATCTCAAGGGGCTTGAAGGCAAGGCGCTGCCACAACTGACGGGTATCAGCGTCGATGGCGAGCAAGCCTGGCTGCTCAACAATGATGCGAGTGAAGCCATGCAACTCAACCTGCTCACAGGTGAAGTTCACTCAGGTGTGAAACTGCCTGGCACAAACAACCCACAGGGCTTGCTGGTTCGCGATGGTCAACTGCTGACTGTCAGCCTGGTGAATGGCCGTAACCAACTGCAAACCTTTGTAATGTAACGCACCTTAGCTCCGGGGGGTATCCCCCGGGGTAACGCCGGGAAACCGGCACTATAAAGGCCCTTGGGCCAACAATCATAACGGACCCAGGGTCCAAATTATGGTGAGTGATGACTATGAAAATCAACAGACGCACATTTCTACAGGGGGCCAGCGCCACAGCCGTGCTTTCCTCCCTGTCAGGGTTGACTCCCGGTGTTGCCAATGCCAAAGAGGCGGGAGCCAATTCAGGGTTGCTGGCCAAGCGTAACGGCAAAGTCGTGTACCACAGCTGCCTGCGTAACTGCGCCGCCCGCTGTCTGCTCAAGTTCCGGGTTCAGGACGGCAGAATGACTTATGTCACCGGCGCCGAGGAACAGGCCAAGACTGGCAAGGCACCCTGCCTCAAGGGGCAAAGTTATGTTCAGTACACCTATGCCGCCGACCGTATCCTGCATCCCATGGAACGGGTGGGTAAGAAGGGTGAAGGCAAGTGGCGCCGGATCACCTGGGATCAAGCCTACAGCAAGATCGCCAGCCGCTTTAAGCAGATCATCAATGAGCACGGTTCGGAAGCAATTCTGCCCTACAGCTATTCGGGTAACTATGGTGCCATCGGCATGTCGGCCTCCGGCGAGCGTTTCTGGAACCGTATCGGTTCCTCCATTCTGGAACGTAAGGTATGTACCTACGCCGCCTACGACGGCCTCAAGTCACTCTACGGCACCTTCCTCGGCCCGGATCCTGAAGATGTGCTGCTCAGTGACGTCTATCTGACCTGGGGACACGATGAAGTCGTTTCCAACACCATAGCCATCAAGCTCATCAACCAGGCCAGGGATCGCGGCACCAAGCTGCTGGCGGTCAACCCACAGCGCACACCTTTGTGCTCTCAGGCCGACATCTACCTGCAACCTCGCCCCAGCACAGACGTACAGTTGTGTGCCGGTATCATGAAGTATCTTGTAGAAAAAGATCTTGTTAATCATAAATTTATTGCCGAACAGACCATAGGCTACGACGAGTTGCTCAAGCGCCTCGATGAAATCAGCTACGACGAAATCGAAGCCATTACCGGGGTACCCAGAGCCAAGATGTTTGAATTTGCCCAGGTACTGGGTGAAAACGAAAAAACCATGCTGCGTATGGGTTATGGCTTCCAGCGCAACTTCAACGGTGCCCGTATGTCTCGCGCCGTCGCCATGCTACTGGCGGTCACAGGCAATTTCGGTAAGCGCGGTAACGGCCTTATCTATGACAACGTTCATGCCGGTGGTGGCTTGAATCAGTACCAGGCCAGCGGCAAATACATGCGCCCGAATCCGGATGCCCAGCGGATCAATATGACAGAGCTGGCCAAGGCGCTGCATCCAACCAATCCCACCAGCCACGACAAGCCCAGCAAGCCGATCCACGGGATGATCATCTACAACGGTAACCCTGTGGTTGTGGCACCCGATACCAATGCGGTGCTCGAGGGGATGAAGCGCGAAGACCTGTTTGTTGTCGGCCACGACATGGTAATGACAGACTCTCTGCAGTACTGCGACATCATAGTCCCGGCTGCCAGCCAGTTTGAAACCGATGATATTGTCGGCGACTACCACGGCTACTATGTACAGGTGTGCCAGAAGGTGATTGAACCTCTGGGTGAAGCCAAGTGTAACTGGACCTTCTTCCGCGAGCTGGGCCAGGCAATGGGCTTTGAAGACCCCGCCTTCCAGGCAAGCAATGACGATGTGATCCGCGAACTGCTGGATACCGACTCCGAGTACTATAAAGGAGTAACCTATGACCGGCTGATGAAGGAAAAATACATCAAGCTGGACATTCCTCAGCCCGTATTGGCCGACGGTAAATATGAAACCCCAAGCGGCAAGATTGAATTCAGTTCTCAGTTGATGGCCGATGCCGGTTTCCATCCGGTACTGGATTGGGGCCTGCCAGAGGATGAGATGGAACCCAGAGAGCGAGAGTTGCCATTCCGCTTGCTATCTTCCGGGGTACCACAGCGGGTTAACAGCTCCTTCTACAACGTGAAATATATCCGCGCTATTCCAGCCTACTACGTCAAGATCAATCCCAAAGATGCCCAACAATACGGCATTGCCAACAACGACACAGTCAAACTCAGCAACCACAGAGGTGAAGCCAAATTTGTGGCCATGGTCACCACAGGTGTGCCAGAGGGCTCGCTGATGACTCCCAAGTGTAACTGGCTCAGGCTCAATCCCAACGGCACCGAAGGCTGCACCAACTCGTTGACCACAGACAAATTGACCGATATGGGCGGCTGCTCGGCCTATCACTCAACCCGCGTGGCACTGGCCAAAGCCTGAAGGAGATCCTCATGGAAAACAAACATCAACTCGGATTCGTCTTCAGACAGGAAAACTGTGTCGGCTGCCAGGCCTGCACCATAGCCTGCCAGATCCACAATGAGCTGCCGGAAGACGTGCGCTTTCGCAAGGTAGACCGCTACGAAGTCAAACGTGACGACGGCATGGTGGATATGTGGCTCAGCCATTCCTGCATGCATTGCGGCAACCCGGCTTGTCTCATGGTGTGCCCGGCTCAGGCCTATACAGTGCGTGACGATGGTTTGGTAGTACTCAACCGCGAGAAATGTACCGGTTGTGGCCTGTGTGTCAGTGCCTGCCCTTATGATGCGGTAGTCATGCTGAAAACCGATGGCAAAGCCGCCAAGTGCAACATGTGTATTGAGCTTATCGATCAGGGTCTCAAGCCCGCCTGTGTCGACGGTTGTCCGGTCAAGTGTCTGGATACCGACAGAGTACAGCAGGTGTTGGCCCAGAAACCTTCAGCCAGTAAACAAGGCGTAGGTTACGGCGACTGCATCACCAAGCCCAATATGGTCATCATCAAGGAGCGGCCATGACACATCTCGACCTCGGTCCGGTCGCCAGCGGCTATCAGGCCTTGAAGGGAATGCTGTTTGCCCCCTCAAGCCTTGAATCGCTCAAGCGGCTTATCGATTGGCTGGAACAGGAGCAGCGCTATCCAGAGTTGCTCCAACAAGCCAAACATTGGCAATCAGAGCCTCTGGAACTTGAGTGTGACTTCAACCGTATGTGTATCGGCCCCACCAAGTTGCTGGTGCCTCCCTATGAGTCTGTCTACCGCGATGTCGGCCGGCAGATCCATACGGATCGCACTCTGGAGGTCGCCGACTTCTACCAGCAGCTGGGACTGGTGACAGATACAGGTTTCAACGAACCGGCTGACTATATAGGCAATGAGCTGGAGTTTCTGTTTTGTGCCGAGGCCCTGCGCCATCAGCAGCAAAACGAAGACCCGGCCGCAGCCGATGAGCTGGAGCAGTTGGCGCAAGTCTTCCTCGAGCAACACCTGGGCACCTGGTATCAGGCGTTTGCCCAGGGGATCAGCCAACATGCACGGCTGGATTTCTGGCTCTGTTATGCCCAGGCACTGGAAGACTTCCTCACTTCCAGACTGAAGAATTCCGGGGTCGAGACTCCGACTGCAAAGCATCATTAAGATGTTTAAGGATTTGACATGAAAAGTTTAAATGCCTTTATCTCAGGTGCTGTGGCCTTAGTATTCAGCTTACCGCTGCTGGCTGCCGACACTCTGACACCCGAGCCACAACAGTGGCAACCGATACAGGAAGTGGCAATTCAGGGCGATATCCCCGAACTCAGGGGCATGCCGCAACAGGCACAGTTCCCGGACGCGTTGCCCCCTGTCAATCAAGGGTATCTCGATACTCTGGCGCCGGCCTCCTGGTGGGCCGACCTCCTGAGCTACAGCTTCTTTGGCATGATAGTACTGCTGGCATTGTTCGTGGCCATCAATGGTAAAGCCAAGCTGAGCCAGGGCTTTTCCGGCAAAAAGGTCGACCGCTGGAGTGGCATGGATGTGCTGGTGCACTGGGTGGGCGCCATCGCCTGCCTACTGCTGATCATCACAGGCCTTATTATGGTTGCCGGCCGCTTCTGGCTGGAACCCAACATGGGCGCCTCCCACTGGACCGGCTTTATCGGTACTTCGGTAGCCCTGCATGACCTGATGGCCTTCCCCTTCATCCTGGGATGGGCGGTCATGGTGGTCAAATGGGCCGGTAAGCAGCTGCCGGAAGCCTGTGATATCGGCTGGCTCAAAGTGGTTGGCGGCTATCTGAACTTCGGCCCCTTCAAAGGCAAGCATCCGGATGCCGGTTTTGCCAATGCCGGTGAAAAACTCTGGTTCTGGTGCTTCGCCTTGTTCGGTGCCCTGATGGTCGGCTCGGGTCTGGTGCTTATGTTCCCAAGCCTGGTGGCCACCAAAGACGGTGCCAATCTGGCATTGATCCTCCACCTTGTCAGTGCCTTCGTACTCGGCGCCTTTACAATAGTGCACATCTATATGGCCACAGTGATCTCTGAAGGCGGTATGGAATGTATGCTCAGTGGCAAGTGCGACGAAAACTGGGCGAAACAGCACCACAACCTCTGGTACGACAGCCTCTCCAAAGGCAAATAACCCCTGCGCCCTCCTCCTGCTCCCGGGGGAGGGTTTTCCAAACCTATGGCAACCACGGCCCTGATGGGTCGGGGATCCCTATACCCAAATGAGGGACAAACAGATGCGAACATCTTCCCTGTATTTACTCAGTTGTGCCCTGCCGCTGACAGCAATGGCGGCCGATAATAACAGCAACGGTGACTGGCAGCAGATTGACCAGCGCCTGCAACGCCTGGAACAGCAACAAGTCAGCTCCAGCGCCGAGAACACCAGCTTCAGCCTCTATGGTTCACTGCGCCCGACCCTGGTTTACAGCGACAGTGACATCACAGATGAGTGGGATGTGGGCGATGCCCTGTCCCGTATCGGCGTCAAGGGCCGCACCGAATTTGCCCCCGGCTGGGCCTTGCTGGCTCAGGGTGAATGGAAAATCAACCTCAATGGTGATGGCAGCTTCGGCGATGCCAGGCTGGCATTTGCCGGGGTGGATTCACCCTATGGTCAACTCAGCTTTGGCCGCCAGCGGCCGGTGCAGTACACCCTGGTGGCCGAATACACAGACATATTCAACAACGCCAACAGCCCGTTTGCCTACAACCAGGAAAGCCCCTTCTTCGCCGACAACCTGGCGTTGTACCAGTTTAAGTTACAGCACTTTACCCTGATGGCCTCGGCGCGTTTCGATGGTGAAGGCGATAACAGCGGCGCCGATGCCATCAATGCGGGTCTGGGCTTTGACTGGCAGGGTTTGCATCTGGGGGTGAGCTATCTGGAACAGGACAATTTCGAGGGTGAGCTGAAAACCGGCAAGGATAAGACCAGCGCCGCCGCTGTGGCCTACAGCTTCGACAACGGTATCTACCTGGCGCTCGCCTACCAGTACAAAGACTATCAATTGACAGGCAGCGAAGACCGGGATGGCAGCACCCTGGATGCGGCAGTGGCGATCCCGCTGTGGCAGGATTACAAACTCAAGCTGGGTTACTTCCGCTTCGATGATGGACTGGAGTCAGATATCAGCTTGGATTATCAGGGATTCAACACCACACTGGAGTGGAACCCCGCCGGCAATGTACGCCTGCACCTGGAGTACCTGCAGCAAGACAACGAACAAGGTACCACCGACAAGAGCATTGCCATAGGCATTCGCTACGACTTCGATCTGAACTGGCGCTTCTGAACCTTCTCCATTGGGCCAGGGACGGCCAACCTTGAGTTACTGCTCATCCCCAAACCAGCGCTTCAGCGTCTGATCGGCTTCCTGCTTCACCTCGGCATTCACGTAGAGGCTCACCATGGTCAGTGCCGCTGCCAGCGCACCGAGATCATCACTGAAACCCACCAAGGGCGTCAGATCCGGAATGGCATCCAAGGGAGTAATGAAATACGCCAGGGCGCCAAAGATCACCGTCTTGGCCCATTTGGGGGTATCGGGTCTTTGGGCGGCATAGTATAGCCAGAGTGCCTTTTGCACTACCTCCCTGCCGGCCTGCCTGGCATAACCCTTGAGTTTGGCCCAGAAACCACTGTCGCTGTACTGCTCTTGTTCCATCTCACTCTCCACTGCCGATATAGAGGACAGTATTCAACCCAGGCCCCGACAACGTCAAGCACCATACAAATGTCTGATACTGGAATAATCCGCCGACTCATTTACCTTTATGCAACAGTCTTAATAAAGTGAATATTTAATCAAATAATCGCAATATAATCTCAAATATATCGATATATCATACATATCCATTTATTTTAAATGTTCCTTATTTTATGTATAACCAAAACAATATATAAATATAAAGTGTAAATTTTTGGTACAACTCATTAAAAACAATAAAAATTTAAAATAAGCAGATACACTTTTTCACAAGTGATTGGAACTATGACTTAGCTCATACTTTTATTTTTTGGCCAGATATAAACTCGCAATTAAGTTATCACCAGTGCTTTTCTCTAAACGTAATGGAGTTGTATATGAAGAGAAATTCCAAAATCATGGCGCATATAAGGCGCACCCGACATATCATGATGCCAACCCATCGTGACTATTTTGACTACTCCTACTTTTTCCCCGCCTCAATCATCGCTGACTGAGGAGATAGGCTGCTCCGCGCATCCATCTCCTTAGCATCCCCAATACATACAATTAGTTGCTTTTACTCGGCCGGTAATATCCTGCACGCGTAACGGTAAGGCTTTCTTATACCTTTTCTCTGACGAAGCATTCGTCATGGTATCTCTACGCCTTACATAAATATCGCTGCTTGAATATATCAGCCCAGGGCTGACTTTATCTAAATTTTAATATTGGAATTTATTTTCCGATACGAGCCCTGCTGACTTTTTTAAATAAGGTTATTTTATGAAATCACTAAAAATTGCAGCAAGTTTATCTGTTCGTTCTTGTTTTGATACTGAAAGAGAAGTGGTCAACGTATTAACTACCGACTTTTGCGATATTGGTGCCGTGGTTGTTTCAGTCACAGACGTTAATAACGGTATAGTCGACAAAATCAATAACACAGGCCTGAAACTGCCGATCTTCGTTGCCGTATGTTGTGAAGAAGCCTTTCCCGATGATATCTGCTCTTCCATTACTGGCGTATTTGAGCTGTGCGCCAGCAGCAGTACTGAGTTTTACGGCAAACAGGTAGAAACCGCGCTCAATAAATATGAGCAGGCCCTGCTGCCACCTTTCTTCGGTACACTGAAGAAATATGTGGAAATGGGTAACTCCACCTTTGCCTGCCCAGGACACCAAGGCGGCCAGTTCTTCCGTAAGCACCCTGTTGGCCGTCAGTTTTTTGATTTCTTTGGCGAAACAGTATTCCGCTCCGACATGTGTAACGCCGACGTCAGACTGGGCGACCTGTTGATCCACGAAGGCGCCCCCTGTGATGCCCAGAAGCATGCCGCCAAAGTATTCAATGCCGACAAGACTTACTTTGTCCTCAACGGCACTTCAGCCTCCAACAAGGTGGTGTGTAATGCGCTGCTGACCAAGGGCGATCTGGTACTGTTTGACCGCAATAACCATAAGTCAAACCACCACGGCGCGCTGATCCAGGCCGGTGCTACCCCGGTTTATCTGGAAACTGCCCGTAACCCCTTCGGCTTTATCGGCGGTATCGATGCCCATTGTTTCAGCGAAAACTATCTGCGCGAAGAAGTACGCAAGGTTGACCCCAGCCGTGCCGATGCCAAGCGCCCCTTCCGTCTGGCGGTGATCCAGCTGGGTACCTACGACGGCACCATATATAACGCCCGTCAGGTCGTGGACAAGATAGGTCACCTGTGTGACTACATATTGTTTGACTCCGCCTGGGTGGGCTATGAGCAGTTTATCCCCATGATGAACGACTGCTCACCGCTGTTGCTGGAGCTGACCGCAGAAGATCCGGGGATCCTGGTGACCCAGTCGGTACACAAACAACAGGCCGGTTTCTCACAAACCTCGCAAATCCACAAGAAAGACAGCCATATCAAGGGCCAGGACAGATACTGCAACCATAAACGTTTCAACAACGCCTTTATGTTGCACGCCTCCACCAGCCCCTTCTATCCGCTGTTTGCCGCACTGGATGTCAACGCCAAGATGCACGAAGGCGCCAGTGGCCGCTTCCTGTGGCGTGAGGCGGTGAAAGCCGGTATCGAAGCCCGTAAACTACTGCTGAAAAAGTGCAAATATATCAAGCCATTCATTCCGCCAATGATAGAAGGTACCCCATGGCAGGATCATGAAACCGAACAGATGGCCGATGACCTGCGCTTCTTCGAATTCGAACCCGGTCAGAAATGGCATGCCTTCGAGGGATATGAGAAAGGCCAATACTTCGTCGACCCTTGTAAGTTCCTGCTGACGACTCCGGGTATCGATGCCGAAACCGGCAAGTACACCAACTTCGGTATTCCGGCGACGATTCTGGCCAACTTCCTGCGTGAAAATAACATCATTCCGGAGAAGTGCGACCTCAACTCGATTCTGTTCCTGATCACCCCGGCCGAAAACATGGCCAAGATGCAGCATCTGGTATCTCAGATTGCCCGCTTCGAGAAGCTGGTCGATGAAGATGCGCCGCTGTCTGAAGTGCTGCCCAATGTCTACAACGCCAACAAGGAACGCTATCAGGGTTACACCATACGCCAGCTGTGTCAGGAGATGCACGACCTCTATGTCAGCCATGATGTAAAACAGCTGCAAAAAGAGATGTTCCGCCAGGCCCACTTCCCCAAAGCCGTGATGAACCCACAGGAAGCCAACATAGAGTTTATCCGCGGCAATGTGGAGCTGGTGCCCCTGTCACAGGTGGAAGGACGCATCGCGGCCGAAGGCGCCCTGCCTTACCCACCGGGAGTGCTCTGTGTGGTTCCCGGCGAGATCTGGGGTGGCGCAGTTCAACGTTACTTCCTCGCCCTGGAAGAAGGGATCAATCTGCTGCCGGGTTTCTCACCTGAGCTGCAAGGCGTGTATCTGGAACAAACCCCTGAAGGCCGGCAACAGGCCATGGGCTATGTCCTGAAAGCTTAACCATAAGCGGCGGGGCATGGCGCCCCGCCACCTGGCAACATGACTTAGGTAAATAATTATGAGCAAAGCAAATAATAAAATTGGCGTGGTTCAGCTAACCATACTCACCATAGTGAACATGATGGGCTCAGGTATCATTATGCTGCCAACCCAGCTGGCTCAGGTGGGAACGATTTCAATTCTGTCCTGGTTGGTAACGGCAGCGGGTTCAACGGCATTGGCCTACGCCTTTGCCAAGTGCGGTATGTTCAGCAAAAAATCCGGTGGTATGGGCGGTTATGCCGAGTATGCCTTCGGTCGCAGTGGCAACTTTATGGCCAACTATACCTATGCGGTATCTCTGTTGATCGCCAACGTGGCCATCGCGATTTCCGCCGTGGGCTATGGTGCCGTGCTGTTCGGTGTCGAACTCAGCCCCATCGCTATCTGTCTGGCCACAATAGGTGTGCTCTGGCTGGCCACTGTGGCCAACTTCGGTGGTGCCCGCATCACAGGTCAGGTATCCAGTGTTACCGTGTGGGGGATTATCATTCCGGTTATCGGGGTGTCCCTCATAGGTTGGTTCTGGTTCGACTTTGACCTGTACAAAGCGGCCTGGAACCCCCACGACATGCCATTCTTCAAGGCTCTGGGTGGCTCAATCGCCATGACACTGTGGGCCTTCCTGGGATTGGAATCTGCCTGTGCCAACTCTGAAGCAGTAGAGAACCCAGAGAAAAACGTGCCTATCGCGGTAATGGGCGGCACCATAGGTGCAGCGGTTATCTATATCATCTCTACCAACGTGATCGCCGGTATTGTGCCCAACGGTGAGCTGGCGCTGTCCAACGCACCTTTCGGTCTGGCCTTTGCGCAAATGTTCAACCCCACTATCGGTTCTATCGTCATGGCCTGTGCCATCATCTCTTGTACCGGTTCCCTGCTGGGTTGGCAGTTCACCATCGCCCAGGTGTTCAAGTCATCTGCCGATGAAGGTTTCTTCCCTAAAGCCTTCTCCAAGGTAACCAAGAAAGACGCCCCGGTTGTCGGCATGCTGATCATCGTTTCGGTACAAACCGTACTGTCACTGATGACCATCAGCCCATCGCTGAGCAAACAGTTTGAGGCGCTGGTTAACCTGGCCGTGGTCACCAACATCATCCCATACATCCTTTCCATGGCTGCTCTGGGTGTGATGCAAAAGCAATTGAATATCCCTGTAAAACAGGCCCGAATTGCCAACTTTATGGCCGTAATTGGTGCCCTGTACAGCTTCTATGCCCTCTATAGCTCAGGTGAAACCGCCGTGATGCTGGGTTCTATCGCAACTTTCTTCGGTTGGACCCTGTTCGGCATTATTTCCAACAAAAACGACAAGCAAAAATTGAAACACGCTTAAGGCTTACGGGTGTGCACTCCCCTGCGTGCGCGCCCACCTAAAAGTTAAATCAATAACAATATTGGATGAGGTGGACTATGAACAAGACAATACTGGCGCTGGCAATCCCTGCGCTGCTGCTCTGCGGCTCAGCCCAGGCAATCGATCTGTACAACGATGATACCAATAGCTTTGGCATCAGCGGCTGGCTGGGTTTCGCCGCCTACAATGATGGCCACGAGACCTCAGTAATTGACGACACGTCAAGGATACGTTTGAGCTTCGAGCGTAAAGAGCGCAACGGCTGGACCGCCTATGCTGTCACCGAATGGGGCATCAACATGGTCACCAGTGATGACAATCTGGTGCTACAGGGCGGCAGACTCGCCGCAGAGAAAACCGATGACTTCCTTAACAACCGCCTGGGTTATGTCGGTCTGTCCCACGATACCTGGGGTAGCCTGACTTTCGGGAAGCAGTGGGGTGCCTATTATGACGTGGCCGGTACCACAGACTTACCCAATGTCGTGGCCGGTTATGCCGTCGGCGCTTACACCTTCGGCGATGGTGGCCTAACGGGTACCGGACGCGCCGATGCCGCATTCCAATACCGCAATGACTTTGGCCCACTGCATCTGGCACTGCAATACGCCGCCAAGCAAGATGGTGAGGTCTCGGTACAAGACAGCAACGGCGAACCACTGGCCAACTCTGAACTGGACTTTGATTCCAGCTACGGTGCCAGCCTGACCTACAGCGTCACCGACAAGTTCAAACTACTGGCCGGCTTCAACCGTGGTGATATCGATGGCCACCTGGAAGGCAGCGAACTCAAGGTGACCAACCAGATAGTAGGCATAGGTGCCATGTATGGCGACTATTATCACTATGCACCCAACCGTGAAGCCAGCGGTTTGTATGTGGGTTTCAACGCCCACAAGAGTGACAACAACGAACTGGTTGGCGGTGAACTGTACGACGCCACCGGCGCCGAACTGATGGTGGCCTACCAATACGACAACGGCTTTGTGCCCATTGCCATGCTCAGCTACCTAGATCTGGATACAGATCAGCACAGCGCCATTCAAGGGGACTGGCGTCGCCAGTTTGCCATGGTGGGTCTGCACTATAGATACAGCAGAGACACTGTGATGTTCTTTGAGGCCAAACTGGACTTCAGCGACATGGATGACCCGGCCGAAGATGCCGCCCAGGACAATAACTTCGCAGTGGGGATCAACTACTTCTTTTAACTGAACTTCTATAGCGGCACACTCCCGCTCCATTGCTGGCAGTACCCTTTTTGCCAGGCACGCTCGGCCACCCTGACCCCACTTCCTTCCAGGGTGGTTTTTTTACTTGAATCCGAAAAGTTTGGCGGGAGATATGCCCCCAGGCTCCACTCAAAACAACCGGCATCAAGGCGCATTTCTGGAAAGCTTACGCCTAAACCGTTAGGATACTTGCCATCCCGCGGCTTCAGTGGATGCAGTCGCGCCAACGCAAAAAAGTAGCCAAGGTCATGCCCGCCAAACCATTACTCGCTTACTACCAGGATTGCTATAAGGAAGATTGTGTCGACCTTAATCTGTGGCACCTTGGCAAACTAAACCAGGAAGACAGGTTGTTTATTGAGGGCGAGGATTCGCTGCTTTCAGGCTTCCTGCCAAGACAGCCAATCGCCCATGAAGCAGGGGCGCAGCTCCTACCCAGAATCGCCATGTACCAGCGCGAGCGCCAACTGCTCTATGTTTCCCATTTCGTGGTCGGCCAGCTAAAGGAAGAGGGGCAGACCCGCACTGTACTCAGCCCTCTGGTTTTTAAAGAAGCCCAGTTGGAAGAGGATGACGGCAGCTTCTATGTTTCCCTCAAAGAGGGGGCCCTGCAGATTAACGAGCCCTTGCTGCGGCTGTTATTGCCGGAAGACACTATGGAAGCCGGCTTTGATGCCATCTTCGCTCCCGAGCGCCCCGACAGCTGGACCTCGCTGTTGAGCCAGAGCCACCAGAACATAGATACCCTGGGGCTGCTGGGATTCCCCAAACTGACAGGCTATGACAGCCTCGCCCGCCTGACCCGCAAGCGTAAGTTAACTCTGGTGCCGGCATCGGCACTGGTGTTTCTGAAACGCCCCAGCGCCAGTCGCGGCATACTGCATGAGATCTCTGCCATGATGAATGCGGCCGAACTCTCGGCGCCGCTGCAGAATCTGATGGGAACACAACTGCCACCCAAGACCGAAGCCAAGCGCCGCCTCAAAAGCCAGTACCTGCCCTGCCTCTTGTCCCGGGCACAGCAGCAAGTGCTGGAGATAGGCGCCGGCCACAGTCTTGGCTGCGTTGTCGGGCCGCCGGGAACCGGCAAGAGTTATACCATAGCCGCCGTCGCGACCGAACATATGGCCCGGGGCGAGTCTGTGCTGATCGTTGCCAACAACGAGCATGCGCTCGATGTCATTAACGACAAGCTTGAGAGTCAGTTCGGGCTCAAGGACATCAGCCTGCGGGCGGGACAAAAGGCCTTCCTGAAACAGCTCAAGGATTATCTCAGCAATCTGCTGGACGGCTATCATTCACTTGAGCACACACCCCCGCGACAGTTGGAAAGCCAGCTCAATTTATTGAACCGGCAACTGGACAACTCAGAACGCCGGCTGCTGCGATTTTTACGCCGCGCCATTCGCCGCGGTCAAAGGCTGCACAAACTGGAACGCTCACAGCGGCGCTGGTTATTGCAGCTCTATCTTGCTCTGTTTGGCCACAGCATGGAAAACCTGAGCCAACATTGGGACACCCTGGATGAGTTGAACGATAGTCTGACAACCAAAGAGGCGTTGGCGGCCAAGTTGCTGCAAAATGTCAAAGCCAGCCGGGTCGCCGGCTTGCTGAACAACCACAGGCAACAGCTGCAAACTTTCAATCAAGCGATTCGTTCCCGCACCTCACAGCGACAGTTTGCACTGTTCGATACCTTGGATTACCAGGTGTTGCAGCAGGCGTTTCCCATCTGGCTGGTGAGCCTCAACACCCTTCACAAGGTATTGCCGCTGCAGCGGGAGCTATTCGATCTGGTTATCTTCGATGAAGCCAGCCAGAGCAATATCACCAGCGCCTTACCGGCGCTGTTTCGGGCCAAACGGGCACTGGTCGTCGGCGATGGCAAGCAGCTCAGGCATATCTCTTTCCTGTCCCGCAGCAAAGAGCAGGCGTTGCAACAACTGCATGGCGTATCCACTGCGCAATCCGGCATCTGCAGCTATCGCGATAAATCGATTTTGGATCTGGTGGCCGAGCAGATAGCCTCCCAGCAGCAGGTCGCCTTTCTCGATGAGCACTTTCGCAGCGCTCCCGAGCTTATCAGCTTCAGCAACTCGCAGTTTTATCAGCAGCGGTTGCGGATAATGCAGCACAGACCCTGTACCAGCAGCGGCCATCTGCATCTGCACTCAGTGATGGGCGAGCGCAGTGAACAGGGAGTCAACCAGGCTGAAATCAGTGCACTGTGCAACCTGATAAGGCAGCAGATAGACAGCTGCGAACAAGCGGGAATGACCAAGTCGCTGGGAGTGTTATCGCCTTTTAGAGCTCAGGCCGATGCGCTGGCCGATGCTTTGTTCAAACAGTTTTCCGCCACCGAGCTGGAAAAGTATCGCTTGCGGGCCGACACCCCCTTTGGTTTTCAGGGAGAGGAGCGCGACATTATGTATCTCTCCTTCGCCGTTGACCCACATAGCAAGAGAGCCGCGGTATATCTCAACCGCGAAGATGTGTTCAATGTAGCCATTACCCGCGCCAGGGAACAACAGCACCTGTTTGTTTCGGTGGCGGCCCAAGAGCTGCCGAGCAACTCACTGCTGCGCCTCTATCTGGAATCCAGCCGTCAATTCAATGCTCGGCACAGGCAAAATGACCAGTTGGATCAATTTCAGCGCCAGCTTTGTGACGCCTTGGCCGGGCACAATATCGAAACCTGGCCGGGCTATGAGATAGCCGGCACAGAGGTGGATATCCTCTGCCGCTGGCAGGGCGAGTATCTGGCGCTGGATCTCATAGGCTTTCCCGGCCCCTGGATGGACTTTTTTGAACTGGACACATACAAGATACTGCAGCGGGCCAAGGTGCCCATGTTGCCCATCAGCTATGGACTCTGGTTGAAAAATCCCGGTGCCTGTATCGAACGCATTCGCAGTAAGCTGACTCGGGAACCCCAGAGTTAACAATCATCAGAAGCGGTTTTGGCTGCCGCAAGCGAGCCCAAACGGGGATGACGCAGCAGCAGTAACCATAAGGTCATCCCCAAACAAAGCACGCCGGCCCAAAACATGGCGACCCCAAAGCCGGCGGCAACCGCTTGATGATTTATCGCTGCTATCCCACTCGGATCAAACTGTCCCCCACTTTCAGTCTCTTTGGCCGTGTAGATGACCCGATTCATTAGAGTACCCAAGAGGGCGATCCCCAAGGTCATACCCGTCTGCCTCACGGCATTCATGGTGGCCGAAGCCATGCCCGAGCGCTGAGCCCCGACACTGGCCATCACCAGCTCACTGGTTGCCGGTACCGCTAGCCCCATTCCCAAACCAAGCAGGGCAAGATAGCCCGCCGTCAGAAAATAAGCCGTTTCCGCTTGCAGGTTTGACAGCAACATGAGCGCCAAAGCCATCAATCCATACCCCAGACTCATCAGTCGCCTGACTCCAAAGTTCGCCGCCAGGCGGCCAAACCCCATGGCCGCCACAGCCATGGCGATAAACTCGGGCGCCATCCGCCAACCGGCCTCGGCGGCATCCCAACGCTGCGCTTCCTGAAAAAACAGCGACATAAAAAACACGCTGCTGTAGGCAGAAAAGCCCAACACAAAGGAAGCCGAGTTATAGCAACCAAAGTCCCGCTGCCGAAACAACTTCAGCGGCAGCAGTGGCCGCGGCACCTTAAGTTCAACCCGGATAAAGACCGCAAACAAAATGGCGGCCAACAGCAGCGGCACCAAGGTGTGATAACTCAACCAATCATGCTCACCCAAGCCGATAAGGCCATAGGTCAGTCCCCCAAGGAAAAGTATGCTGAGCAACTGCCCGGCAAAATCCAGTGCCGCCTGTTCCGGGTCGGCACTCTCGTCCAGCCCCCAAGCCCCCAGCAGTAATGCGATTATGCCTATGGGGACATTGATCCAGAAAATGCTCTGCCAACCCACATGCTGCACCAGCAAACCGCCGACTATCGGCCCCAGTATCAGTGACAGGGCACTGACCGATGACCAGATGCCTATCGCGCGGGTGCGGGCGCCAACATCAGAAAAGGCGTGGGTCAACAGGGACAGGGCTCCCGGGATAACGGCGGCACCGGCAATCCCTTGAATCACCCTTCCCAGAAGTAACAGCCACAGAGAGTCTGCCATGGCGCAGGCGATTGAACCCAGAGTGAACAGCACGACCCCGCAGAGCCACAACAACTTGCGGCCAAAACGGTCCCCCAGCGGCCCGGAAGAAAGAATTAAAGCCGATAAACACAGGGCATAGGCGTTCACCACCCATTGGGAATCCGCCATGCTGATTGCCAACTCCTGTTTCATTGTCGGCAAGGCGACATTGACTATGCTGATATCCAGAGTCGCCATAAAAGTGCCCAGACAGATGGCCGCAAGCAGAGCGGCCTGACGCAGAGAAGACATGCTGTTCCTCCTTGAAGCTCAGTTATTTTTGAGAATAATTCTCAATATAGATTTCGACCGACCGTCGGTCAATGGCATTTACAATCACTGGATGGTCGGCATCTGGCCTTGGATCAGCACTTTAGGTAGGATGAATGCCGATTCCGACCTAAGGAAGGTGCGAACAAATCCCATGTGTGCTCTGCGTCGGCTTACTGGCTTGGATGCAAGGCGTGGTTCGCCGCAAATGGCCCTAGTCCTTTGCAAGAAGCACAACACAGCAGGCAGGCCTGTAAGCCACGCCCTTCGGGGCTTTCACAGCAACCGGCTCTCTGCGTTATCCGACTTCGACAGGCCCCGGCATGCCTTCAGTCAGATGCCTTGAACGCCAATTGCTGTGTAAGCCACTCTCTACAAAAGAGAAGGCCACGAGGACTTATTCGCACCTTCCTTATGCACAGGGGCTTGATTCACTCGGCGAGTATGAAAGAATTTGGCGGCCAATCGGCCAAGAAAAACATTATCCTGGCCGACGCAGTTTCCTGGCAGATCAAACTTCTTATATTGAGTGGTATGGCTAATGACAAATAACAGCACCCCGGGGGCTCCACGCACTAAACCGGCAGAGGTTCGTCTCGATGAACTCATGGATGCGGCACAGAAGTTATTTATTGAGAAGGGGTTTGAAGCCACTACAGTCAGCGACATAGTGCGCGAGGCCAAGGTCGCCAAGGGGACTTTTTACCACTACTTCAATGCCAAGCCGGAGATACTCTCGGCTCTGCGGCAACGCTTTAGCCGGCATTTTGTCGAGCAGGTGCAACTGGCAATGGATGCCTGCGATAGCGATGACTGGCCGACACGACTGGATGTTTGGTGCCGGGCCAGTGTCAACGCCTATCTGGCCGGTATAGAGCTGCACGACCTGCTCTTCCATGACAACTATTACCACGGTCACGGCAACAGCGAGCGGGATCGGGTGTTGGCGCAGATTATTGAGCTTTTGCTAAGCGGCAAGCGCCATGGCGCCTGGCAGTTGGAAAGGCCAGAGCTGAGCGCCATCATCCTCTATCACGGCATGCATGGCGCGGTAGACAACGCCATGCATAACGGCATCACGGACCGCCAAGCGACGGCGCAACAACTCGGCGAAGATCTGTCACTGGAATTCCGGCGTCTGCTGGGCTGTTAGCCTACGCAGCCCTTGTTTAGAACAAAGGCTTGCTAGCGCCCTCTATCGTCTTGGGTTTTTACTTTGATTTCTTACTCTGGCCCTGGCTTTTACCCTGACTGTGACTCTGGGTATGGCCAAAGACGGGCCTGGCTCCGGGTCTGGCTTTGCCACTGCCGGGCTTGGAGCCTTTAGCTGTTGCCACTTTGCCTGTTGTTGTGTGGTCGCCACCCTTGCCTTTTCCGGCCTTGTTACCGCCTTTGGCCCCTTCGGTTGGCTTACCCTTGGCGGCTTTGCCGCTGCGCTCTGCAAACTGATTGTCGCTGAAACGGGTGAGTCCCTGGCGACCCTTGTCGGCCCCCTTGCGGTTATGCTTACCGGCCCAGGCTTCGGCGCGGCCTTCCGGGGGCACCAGATGCTGTGGCCCAGTGCCGATAAGATGCTGTTTCCCCATGGCGATAAGCGCCTCGCGGATCAGCGGCCAACCTGCGCTGTCGTGATAGCGCAGCAAGGCCTTATGCAGTCGCCGCTGGCGCCCCTTCTTGGCCACCGGCACCTCTTCGCTGCTGTGTTTGACGTTTTTCAACGAGTTCAGCTCTGTGTGGTAGATGGTTGTGGCATTGGCCATAGGCGATGGGTAGAAGTTCTGCACCTGATCCAGCTTGAACTTACGCTCCTTGAGCCACAGCGCCAGGTTGAGCATGTCCTCGTCCGTGGTGCCCGGGTGAGCCGAAATAAAATAGGGGATCAGATACTGCTGCTTACCCGCTTCGGCCGAGTATTGGTCGAACAGCTCCTTGAACTTGTCGTAGGTGCCCATACCTGGCTTCATCATCTTGGATAAAGGCCCCTCTTCGGTATGTTCCGGCGCTATCTTGAGATAGCCGCCCACATGGTGCTTGGCCAGCTCTTTAACGTAACGCGGATCTTCAATCGCCAGGTCATAACGCACGCCGGAGGCGATCAGCACCTTCTTGATCCCGGGAACATCCCGGGCGGCGCGGTAAAGATCTATGGTGTGCTGATGATCTGTGTCCAAATGGCCACAGATGCCGGGAAAGACACAGGATAAGCGCCGACAGGTTTTTTCGGCCTTTTCGCTCTTGCAGCCGAGACGATACATGTTGGCCGTTGGGCCGCCGAGATCGGAAATCACCCCGGTAAATCCAGGCACTTTCTGCTGTATATCTTTAATTTCTTTGATAATTGATTCTTTCGAGCGGCTCTGGATAATCCGCCCTTCATGCTCGGTTATCGAACAAAATGAGCAGCCACCGAAACAGCCTCGCATGATATTGATCGAGGTCTTGATCATGTCGTAGGCCGGGATCTTGGCCTTGCCGTAAACCGGGTGTGGCACCCTGGCGTAAGGCAAGTCGAATACCGCATCCATCTCATCTGTGTTGAGCGGCCAGGCCGGTGGGTTGACCCAAACACCACGATCGCCGTGGGGCTGGAACAGGGCTCTGGCACAACCTGGGTTTTGCTCCTGATGCAAAATCCTCGATGCATGGGCGTACAGGTATCTGTCTTCACTCACCCGCTCGAAGGCCGGCAGCAACACATAGGTCTGCTCCCAGGGCCTTGGCTTGGGTGGCTGCACACTGATGGGCTTGGGAGCGTCGTTGTCGAAGATCTTCTTGTCGGATGGCCCGGACAAGTTCTGGCAGCCGACATCATCGGCGCCATAGGGATTGGGGATAGGGTCAATTTTGTGCAACTGATCTATCTTGCGCGAGTCCATGCCGCGCCATTCTGGCAGTGGCTCTTTTCGGATAACCGCTGTGCCGCGGATATTCTGCATCTGCGCCATGGTTTCACCCTTGGCGAGACGGTGCGCCACTTCCACCAGCGGCCGCTCGGCATTACCGTAGATCAGGATGTCGGCCTTGGCATCAAAAATCACACTGCGGCGCACTTTGTCGGACCAATAGTCATAGTGGGCAATCCGCCGCAGGCTGGCCTCGATACCGCCTATGACCACGGGCACCTCTTTAAAGGCTTCCTTACAGCGCTGGGTATAAACCGTCACGGCGCGATCCGGGCGCTTGCCGCCTTCATTGCCCGGGGTATAGGCATCGTCGTGGCGCAGTTTACGATCGGCCGTATAACGGTTGATCATCGAATCCATATTGCCTGCAGTGACCCCGAAAAACAGATTCGGTTTACCCAGGCTCATAAAGGCCTCTTTGCTGGACCAATCCGGCTGCGAGATGATCCCCACTCTGAATCCCTGCGCTTCCAGCAAACGGCCTATCACCGCCATGCCGAAACTGGGGTGATCCACATAGGCATCACCTGTCACCAGGATCACATCACAGCTGTCCCATCCCAGTTGTTCCATCTCCTTGCGGGACATGGGCAGAAAGGGAGCCGTGCCGTAACACTCGGCCCAATACTTGGGATACTGAAATAAGCTGGATTCGACTTGCATTTGAGACTGACCATCAGAGGATTCGACACACGGCAGCCACGCTGCCTCAGGGCCGCGGAGTATAACAGGCTAACCTGGTTAAGTGTGACTAATTTTTCACCAATTGCCGACTATTTGTACCCCTTGTGTGTGCCTGCAAGCCAAGGCCCTACTAGGATTGTGGCTTATTTCGGGCTCAGAGCAATAAGCGCCCCACATACTGCCAGAGGTTAAACAGCGCCAGCACGAGTATGCTTATCCAGGTGAACAAGGTGCCTAGGAAACGGCCCGGGTGGTAACCGCCCTTGCCTTGGGTCAGACCTATGGCATGCAGCAATCTGGCCACCAGCCAAATCGTCCCCAGTAGATGTAACCAAACGCCGGCCATGCCGTTGGCCTCGGCCAGCACCAAAAGCAGCAAGGCTATCGGGGCATTTTCCAGCAGGTTGCCGTGTACCCGGTTGGCCAAATGCAGTGCATCGTTACCGCCATCGCCCAGGCCTATCTTGTAAGCACGGCGCAAACGCACCACCCGGTAGGCCAAAGCCAAGACCAAAAGCCCCGTCAATGCGGCATAAAAACCCGATATAAACAATGACATAAGTTCTTCTATCTCCTTTTGAAATTCTCTGTTCAGCCTTGGCTGATGCGACGCTGTCCAAGCGCAGCCAATCAACCTTAACGCAACAAGCTTGCACTTAAGCTCACATAAAGGAAATAATTTTTAAAATGTCATTAACCGGATTCAGCCCCCTTGCTGTAGAATCCGCGCGGGCAAAAAACCGTCCATCCAACCAAGGGCACAGTGGGAAACCGAGTGGATAATCAAGAATTCATTGAAAAGCGCCGTTTTATCATTAAGTTGGGTAAGGCTCTGCATAAGTTCGGCACCCCGGCTTATCGGCTCGAAACCCACTTGCAGACAGTGGCCAAGACGCTCGGCATCGAAGGCTATTTTCTGATCTCGCCCACTTCGATGACCTTTGTGCTGCAGCACGACACAGATCAGGAATACAACCATGTTGCCAGAGTCAAACCCGGCGAGCTGGATCTGGGGTCACTTGCCCGTACCGACGCCTTAGTGCAGGAGCTGAGCCTGGGGCAACGCAGCCTGAGTGAAGCGCTGGAACGGCTGGATGAGATAGCCAACAAGCCCAATCCCTATGGCCCTATGTTAACCCTGGGCGCCTTTGGTACCTCGGCCGCCGCCTTTGCCATGCTGATGGGCAGCAGCTGGAATGATGTGTTCTGGTCGGCCTTGATAGGCATGCTGGTCTATGGCTTGGTATTCAGCGCCGAACGCTCGCGGCGGATGGCCGAACTGCTGGAGCCTCTGGCCGCCATGCTGGCCGGTTTCGCCGCCTGTGGCCTGGCGCAACTGGATGCCGGGCTGAATATCCCCGTGGTGGTACTGTCGGGGATCATCGTCTTTATTCCCGGCCTGGCGCTGACCCTGGGCCTGGCCGAACTGGCGGCAAGGGATCTCATGTCAGGCACCATGAGGATCATGGATGCGGTAATGCTGCTGTTCAAACTCTATTTCGGCGCCGTACTCGGCGTGGCAATAGGCAATGCCCTGTTCGGCGAATCCCTCTATATCGAACCAATGCCGCTGCCTCGCTGGGCCATCTGGTCGGCGGTGCCCATACTCTCCATGGCGCTGGTGTTTATCTTCAAGGCCAGGCTCAAAGATGCTCCCTGGGGCGTACTGGCCGGTATTGTGGCCTTCTTCTCCGCCATGTTCGGCGGCCTCTATCTGGGGGATTCTCTGGGGATCTTCTTCGGCGCCCTGGCCGTGGGTATTTACGCCAACCTGTTTGCCCGCTGGATGAAGGCACCGGCCTCCATCGCTCTGCTGCAGGGGATAGTCATCCTGGTACCTGGCTCCAAGACCTATATCGGCCTCAATGTGCTGATCTCGGGTGAAACTATGTTGAACCAGTCGCATCTGGGGTCGCAGATCTTTCTGATATTTATGTCACTGATCGCCGGGCTTATCTTCTCCAACGTGGTGGTACCGCCGAGAAACACCCTCTAAACGCTGCTGCCGTGGGCATTAGCGCCGGGAAAAGATAGTTTATTACAAGCTAAATCATTACTTTATTTCGACTGTCGCCTTGACTAACCGCCTATTCGGTTGTGTTATTGAAGTGTGAATATCAGCCCGATATTCACTACCGAGAGGAGGCAGTCTATGGCAACAAGCCGCAGTGTCTTGCTTCTGGCAACCCTGTTTGCCAGTCTCTCCGTTTTGGCCGACACCGGCATCGCAGGCGATAGCACAACCTCGTCTTCCCAAGGCCAAAACCCACTCCCTGAGCGGTTCAAGGTTGGCAAAATTGTGGTGGTCAGCAACCCAATTTTCGACGAGTCTGCCGACAACGCCATCTTCCTGCACAATTGGGCCAACGCCTTGCATATCAATACCCGGGAGTCGGTGATCCTCAATCGCCTCAGTATCCAGGAGGGGCAGGAAGTGACCCCAAGGCAGTTGGAAGAAGCGCAGCGGATCCTTAGGCGTGAGCCCTATCTCAGAGACGCCAGGATCTCTGTGGTCAAGGCCGACCCGAGTGCCGATCAACAGCCTGATGGTGAAACCTTGCTGGTGGAAACCTGGGATCAATGGTCGCTGCTGCCCACCATCAGCCTGGGACGCAGCGGCGGCAACAACAGCTTCTCCGTAGGGCTGAAAGACGACAATATTCTTGGCCTGGGGATTCGCACCCGTTTGAAGTACCAATCCGACGAGGACAGAACCGGCTACAAGGTGGCATTCGAAATGCCGCTGAACATCATCAAAAATGCCACTGTGGCGGCCAACTTCTATGACAACAGCGATGGTCAGGCCAAACAACTGTATTTCGACAAGCCTTTCTATACCCTGGACGACCCCCGGGCCTACGGCGCCGAGTATCTGGATGAAGACAGAATCGACACCATTCGCCAAAACGGCCTGGACATCAACGAGTTCGATGAAGAAATCCGCTATCGCAACCTCTACTGGGGCTTTATGTTCGCCAAAGAGAACCAGAGCCGGCAAAGATTACGCCTTGGAGTTACTCAGGATAAGCACAGCTTTCATGCCCTGCCTCAATACCCGCAGCAGCCCTTGCCTCAGGACAGAGACTTTCTCTACCCTTGGGTAGAATGGGAGTACTTGCAGGATGATTTTCGGGTACTGACCAATATTCACCTGGTCAACTATAACGAAGACTTCAACCTCGGCTGGCATCACAGCGTTAAATTGGGGCTGGAAACCAAAGACAGTGACAATCTTGGCTATCACCTCAACTGGCGCAGCAGTCGCGGTTACTTTGAGGGCAAGGAGCTGCTATTGCTGGCATTTGGCGGCGAAGCCACCCTGGCCACCCGGCAACGGGACTTTTATCAAGTGAATGTTGCCGCCGAGTATTTCTATAAGTTCACCCCCAAGTGGACCGCCTATTCCAAGGTGCGGCTGTCCAACTCCAACAACAACTATATCGACCGTCCCTTTGCGCTGGGGGATGAAACCGGCATTCGCGGTTATCCCAACGACTACCAGCACGGTGACAATCAATGGCTGCTGACCGGCGAAATCCGCTATTACCCCAATATCAACCTCTACCAACTGGCAGAATTGGGCTGGGCCGCCTTTATCGATGTCGGTCAGGCCTTTGGTGGTGCCATGGCCAATGACAACGAAGTCTCAGGCCCCATAGGCTCTATCGGCATAGGTGCCAGAATCTACTCTTCCCGCTCCAGTTATGGTCATGTCGCCCATATCGATTTCAGCGTGCCCTTTACCCGGGGCGAGGAAGTGGACGGCTGGGAATGGCGCTTTCAAGTGAAGCAGAGTTTCTAGGCTGACTTTGCCACCCCAGCGGCAAACTCTGCACTAAACTTGAAGGGTCACAGCAACCTGGACCTGACATGAAAAAACTCCTTTCCTCTGTGCTGCTCGGCCTGTCGTGCCTGATATCGGCACAGGCAAACACGTTGAAAATAGCCTTTTTTGATTTTGCGCCATACAGCTTTCAGGAAGAAGGAGAACTCAAGGGCATCATGGTAGAGATGACTCGTCTGGCCTGCCAGCGCTGGGAGGAAGGCTGCCAACTCAAGCTGTGGCCTAATCGCCGCGCCAGGCAGCAGATGAACTCGGGAGAAACCGGTGCCATGGGGCTGGCCTGGGCAGATTATCGCACCTCACAATACTATTTCTCGGTCCCCTTGTTGCAGTCTGAATATGGTTTCTTCAGCCTCAAGGCACTGAGTTTGAAGCAGATGCAGCAGCTATCGGATCAGCGTGTGGCAGTGTTCTCACCATCCAATACCCACAATGCCCTGCAAAAATTGAATCAGGAACTGCTCCGGCAACAAGTTCCCCCCATGCAGGTGGTTACCTTTCCACAAAGCGATGAATTGCCACTGAAAATGCTCGCCAGAAAGCGTTTTGATGCCTATTTTGTCAACCGGGATGTCGGTCGCTGGTACGCAGGGAAACAGGGGATTGAAGGCTTGGACTATCTACCCAGCCAACCCAAGACTTACTACTGTCTGGCATTCGATATCCGTCATAATGACCGACAAACCATAGCCCGCTTCAATCGGCTGTTGTTGGAATTGCAGCAGGGAGAAGCCTGGCACCAGCTACTGCAGCGCTGGCAGGTTGAACCGGCCCAATGGCAGCCTGAGCAAGCCCAAGCCATGAACATTCCACTCGAGTAGAAAAGCAAAAGGCCGCCCGTGATAACACGGGCGGCCTAGTTCTATTTGGTGAGTTGGCCTATAAGCCGGGTCCTGTTCTCCCGAAGGAGCGGCAGTCATTCCTCTAGGCCTGCAATCGCTCACAGGCTCAAGCAATCTACCCGGTTCCAACGCGAGCCACGCATTAATTCCGAAGAATAGTGGAACCCTATTTGATCTTGCTCCGGGTGGAGTTTACCGTGCCGCGAACTGTTACCAGCCGCGCGGTGCGCTCTTACCGCACCCTTTCACCCTTACCGGCCCGAAGGCAGGCGGTCTACTCTCTGTTGCACTGGTCGTCGGCTCACGCCGCCCAGACGTTATCTGGCACCCTGCTCTATGGAGCCCGGACTTTCCTCCCCGTTCTTGCGAACGCAGCGACTGCCCGGCCAACTCGGCGCGGATTATAGCCCATAGCGGGCTTCACACCAAGGCATTTCCTTACCAGCCCAGCTCCAGCCCTTTTTTATAAAGAGCATTTTTCTTCAACCCATGGATCTGTGCCGCAATGGCGGCCGCCTTCTTCAGCGGTAATTCATCACAGAGTAGTTTGAGGGTATCCAACGCCGCGGCGGGCGTTTCGTCTGCTTCTTCACTGACAAAACCGTGCAGCATAAGCACGATTTCACCGCGCTGCTGGTTGGCATCGGCTTCTACCTGCGCCAGCACTTCGGCCGTGGTGCCGCAGAGGAAGGTTTCAAAGGTCTTGGTCAGTTCCCGCGCCATCACCATCTGCCTATCCGGCCCTAGGACCTCCACCAGCGACTTGAGGCTGGGCAGAATTCTGTGGGGAGACTCATAGAAAATCAGGGTGCGCGGGTCTTCCCTAAGCGCCAGCAGTTTATCCTGGCGCCCTTTGTCTTTGGCCGGCAAAAAGCCTTCAAACGAGAAACGATCCGAGGGCAAGCCAGATGCCGACAGCGCGGCAATGGCGGCGCAGGGGCCGGGCAGCGGGATCACCGGATAACCGGCGGCGCGCACATGGGATACCAGGTGATAGCCGGGATCGGAAATCAGCGGCGTACCGGCATCGCTGATCAGCGCTATGGCTTCACCTTCGCCAAGGCGTTCGACAATCCACTGCGCACGGGCACGTTCATTGTGGTCATGCAGCGCTGTGGTGCGGGTGTCTATGCCGAAGTGACTCAGCAATTTACTGCTGTGGCGTGTGTCCTCACAGGCGATCAAAGCCACCCGATTCAGTACTTCCAGAGCCCTGGGGCTCAAGTCCCCCAGGTTGCCTATGGGAGTGGGAACTATATACAGCGCGACCGACAGGTCCATAACTACCTCGGAGATGAAAGTGCCCAGACTTTCGTCAGGCACAATAGAAGGTTAAACTAGAGCCAGCATCTTACCAGAGTGAAGCCCTGTGTTAAAAAGCCTGAATAGAGTTAAATACATTTCTGCTGCGATTTTGCTTGCCAGCCTGTGGGGCTGTGGCAGCACGCCATCGACAGACAAAGATCAGCTGGCCGTCGTTTCTCTGGTCAGTGCCCCGCAAGCCCCGGCCGAGTATTTGGCATTTGCCGCCAAGGCGCCCAGCAAGGAAAACCGCGAGCGTTACCTGCTGTTGGCCGCCAATGCTTACCTCAAGCAAGGTGATACAGATGCCGCTGCAGATATTCTGCGTTCAATGCAGGCCGGGCTGAGCCCGGTGGATGAAATCCAGGCCGAGCACCGTTTTCTCAGCGCCCGCCTGCAAGAACTGACCGGCAAAAACGCCGAGGCCCTGAGCACCCTGAATTACCCCGGTAATTGGCAACTGGCTGATTGGCAATGGGCCAGTTATCACCAGGCCCGTGCCCGACTATTTGCTGCCAACCAGCAACCCGTGGAGCAAGTGCGTGAGTTGAGTAAGCTCAGTCAATATCTGCCGGTGAAGGCGACCGGCGAGGTTAACGATGAAATTTGGCAATTGCTCAAGCCACTGCAGGAAGAAACCCTGCAGAGCTTTGCGGCTCAAGAGAGCGATGCCGTATTTACCGGCTGGCTGCAGCTGGCTTACCTGGCCAAACACTACGCGGTGGATCCCTCCAGTCTGATCCGCCAGTTGAGTGATTGGCAGAAACGTAATCCTTATCATCCTGCGGCGGTACAGTTGCCTTCGGATCTGCAGCTGGCGCTCAGTGCCAAGCCATACAGACCCAGCAATATCGCCGTGCTGCTGCCACTTTCGGGCCCAAGGGCCGGAGTCGCCAACACTGTGCGTCAGGGCATACTGGCCAGTTATCTGAGCGACCCGGACAGCAATGTCAGCCTCAACTTCTTCGACACGGCCCAAGGTGCTGACAAGGCCTATCAGCAAGCGCTGCAGAGCGGCGCCGAATTTGTGATCGGCCCGCTGCTGCAAAACGAAGTGGAACAGGTGATGGCGGCCCAGCAAGCGGCAAAGACTGATACCCCGCCGCAACTGTTTCTCAATCAAATAGATAAGCTGCAACCGCAACAGAATAAGTACTACTTCGCCCTGTCTCCCACTCAGGAAGCCAGCGATGCCGCCAGACGCATGTATCAGGATGGCATACAGGTGCCACTGCTGCTGGCCAGCAATGATGCCGTAGGCCAACGTATGGCCCAGAGCTTTAAGCAGACCTGGATGGAGCTGACCGACAGTGATGCCGAGGTTCACTTCTATGATAACGGTGACAAGATGCGCGAAACCGTGGAAGAAGCCCTTGGCGTGACTGACAGCAAGGCGAGGATCCAAGCCATTAAGGCACTGCTGGGCAGTAAGGTGAAGGCCGACTTCCGCTCCCGTACCGATATCGATGCCATCTATATGATCTCGGGGATTCAGGACTTACCGCTGCTGAAACCCTTTATCGATGTCAACTTTAGTGTCTTTGCCGAGCAAGTGCCGCTGTATACCAGTAGCCGCGCCCGTCAGGAAGACAACGCCAAGCAAACCGCGATTGAACTGAACAATATCACCATCAGTGATATCCCCTGGTTGCTGCAGGCCAGTGAAGAAACCGAAGCGGTCAACAAGTTGTGGCCCACCTGGGGCAATGCCCAAAAACGCCTGTATGTAATGGGCTATGATGCCCTGCAGCTGGTCAATCGTCTGGCTCAGATGCATGCCTTCCCCGGATACCAGTACAGTGGCCGCAGCGGCCAGCTGACGGTGAGCCCGGATGGCGTGATCGATCGTCAGCTCAGCTGGGCCAAATACCAGCGCGGCGTTTTGCGGCCACTGTAAGCCGGCTTATGGATCTGGGACAGGAAGGCGAGCGTCTGGCTCGCCGCTATCTGGAACAACAGGGCCTGACCTTTGTCGAACAGAATGTGCGCTACAGTTTCGGCGAACTGGACTTGGTAATGAAACAGGGCAGCCAATGGGTGTTTATTGAGGTAAAATACCGCTCACCAAGCCGATTCGGAGGCGCTTTGCAGTCATTGAGCCAGGCCCAGATAACCCGGCTTCGCAAGGCCGCCAGCCAGTATCTGCAGCAACACAGGATCAATGCCCCCTGTCGCTTCGATCTACTGGCCATTGATGCCGGCAAGGTGCAATGGCTACAGGATGCTTTTTAGTAAGCGCTTAACCCGAAACAAATTTACACTTTAATGCCTGAAAAAAGCCCCCGGCCTATGGCATGATAGCAACACTTGATAGTGAAGGACTTACCCATGTTAGAACGTATCAAAGACAGCTTCACCGAGTCGATTCAGACCAAGATTGACGCCGCAGAGGCGCTGCCAGAGTCTATCGCCAAGGCCGCAGAAATGATGGTGCAATGTCTGTTGGGTGGCAATAAGATCCTTGCCTGTGGTAACGGCGGCAGCGCCGGTGATGCCCAGCACTTTTCAGCCGAGCTGTTGAACCGCTATGAAGTGGAACGCCCACCTCTGCCGGCCATAGCTCTGACCACAGACACTTCTACCCTGACGGCCATCGCCAACGACTACAGCTACGACGAAGTGTTTTCCAAGCAGATACTGGCACTGGGTCAACCCGGTGACATACTGCTGGCCATTTCCACCAGCGGTAATTCAGGCAACGTCATTAAAGCGATGGAAGCCGCGCTGAGCCGGGATATGACCATAGTAGCGCTCACGGGTAAAGACGGCGGCGCCATGGCCGGATTGCTGAGCACCAATGATGTGGAGATCCGCGTCCCCTCCAATGTCACGGCCCGCATTCAGGAAGTGCACCTGCTGGTTATCCATTGCCTGTGCGACAACATTGACCGCACCCTGTTCCCGCAGGACGAACATCAATGAGACGTCTGCTGCCCCTGTGTCTACTGCTTACCAGTTTGACCGGCTGTGCCGGAGCCGTAATGGTGGGTGCAGTTGGCGGCGCCATGGTGGTTAACGATGAGCGTTCGCTCAAGACCCAGTTGGATGACACCAATGCCGATTTTCGTATCTCCAGTGTACTGGGAGCGGAAGATGATCTGAAGAATCAGACCAATATCACCGGGGTCAGCATGAACGGCAATGTGTTGATGATAGGTCAGGCGCCCAACTCCATGCTCAGGGACAAGGCGATTCGGCTGGTCAAAGAGCTGCAACTGGGTGGCAAGATCCACAATCAGATCCGTATCGGCAACCCAACGTCCTTCACTACCCGCAGCAACGACACCTGGATCACCACCAAGGTCAAGGGTCGGATGCTCAACGACAAGAATCTGGATGTCACCAAGATCAAGGTGATCACAGAGAATGGTGAAGTCTTTCTGCTGGGCCTGGTCGAGCGTGAACAAGCCGACCTGGCAGTAGAAATTGCCCGGAATACCGCTGGAGTACGTAAGGTTATTAAGGTGTTCGACTACGTCACCCCTTAACGCCCTTTATATCGAGTCGAACGAGAGCCGGTCACACCGGCTCTTGTGCTTTCAGCTCGCGGGCTTTCATCAACTTGGCGATGGCGGGCAGGCACAAAGTCGGCAGCACCACCAGGGCAGCCCCTACCCAGCTCAAAGTATCCAGCCACTCGTCGAACAGCAGCCAACCGAGGAAGACAATAAAGATAAGCCCGCTGTATTCGGCTACGGCAATTTCACTGGCCTTGGCCCTGCGATAGGCCAGGACACAGAACCAGTTATATGCCAGCAGGAAGGCATTGGATAACAGCGCCACTCCGAGCAGTTGCCAGCTCAGCCCGGCCAGTTGTTGCGACAGCGCCACCAGCAGGATCAGCGGCAAACTCAGCAGGTTGTAACAGAGCAAAGTCAGACTGGCGGCCTCGGTACTGGGCAGCTTGCGCAGGCTCATCTGGTTCAAGGAGAAGGTAAAGGCCGAAACCAGCACGGCAATGCCGGCCAACTCCAACTCGCTGGGCCTGAGGATCAACAAGATACCGGCAAATCCCAGCGCCGCAATCCCCCACTGCAACGGCGTGATCTGTTCTTTCAGGAATACGGCACCCAGCACCATGATCATCAAGGGCGCCGAATAGAACAGTGAACTGACAGTCGCCAAGGGCAGCGCCATCAAACCAATAATCAAAAAGAGCGCACCAACAGCTCCTGTGTTGGCACGCCAAAGGTGGATCTTAAAGTGAGAAGTCCCCGGGCGACCGGCCTTGAGCCACAGGGGAAGCAACATAAGTACCGCTGTCACCTGGCGCACTAGCAGGAAAGTCGCCGCATTGGCATCATCCGGTAACCACTTGACCGATACGTCATAAAAAGCGCTGAAGAGATTTCCTACGGTCAATAAAATCAAACCGATAGCAACGGTTCTCTGCATCTTGGTTATCCTGAACGACTCTCAATCGGCGGCATCATATCCGGGTTAAAAACCAAACTGAAATGATGTTTTTTGCGTATAAATGAATTAAATTCATACTAAATTTCCGGAAAGAATAGCCGATGCGAAAACTTCCCCCCTTGAGAGCGCTGCAGGTATTCGAGGCAGCTGCGCGCCAGAGCCACTTTTCCCGCGCCGCCGAAGAGCTGTGCATCACCCAGAGTGCCGTGTCCCACCAGGTCAGATTACTGGAGGAACACTTTGGTGAGCCCCTGTTCCAACGTCAGGGGCGCAGTCTCAAACTGTCACCCAAGGGAGAGATCCTCTACGGGGAACTGGAGCGAATATTCAACGAGCTGGCTGACCTTGGCCGTTTGTTCGGTGAACCCAATCGCGAGCTGAAACTGGCGGTTTACAGCTCTTTTGCAGTTAAATGGTTGATCCCCAGACTCAGCGACTTTCGCCGCCGTCACCCCGAGGTGCAGATCAGGTTGGAGATGGTGACTCAAGATCCCGAGCTCAGCGACAGCGTGGCCGATCTCTTTATCAGTGGTGGCCTCAAACGACGGGGATACTGGCAGGCGGTGCTGCATAAGGAGCGGCTTATTCCGGTTTGCAGCCCGCAATTGCCCCCCAGAGCCGGACAGATAACGATTCAGAGTCTGCAGCAGTATCCGCTGTTGACTGTGGATGAAGGCCCTTTGGGGCTGGACTGGAACCGTTGGGCCGAGGCCAACGGTGTGACTCTGACAGCCAATCACAGGCAGCATATTTTCAGCCATGTGTTGATGGCCATAGAGGCCGCTATTGCCGGTCAAGGCATAGCACTGGCATCAGACTTTATGGTAGAGGATGATATTGCCAGTGGCCGTTTGATTGAGGCCGAACTGCCGGATGTGCATACAGGGTTTGAGTTCACTTTTTGCTGTAAGGAGCGGCGCCTCAAAGAACCGGCGATAGCGGCCTTTGCCGATTGGCTGATGTTGATGGCAAGCCAGCCACAACCGCAGTAACTCGAACGCAGCCACAAAAAAGCCGACCTTGTAGGTCGGCTCTCAAGATTGGCTGATTTACACCAGCAAGCCTATCTTCTCATAAACTTTCTTCACTGTGACTTCGGCGCGGGCCTGGGCCTTTTCCGCGCCCTGCTTCATCACAGACTCCAGGAAGGCTCTGTCTTCGCGGAACTCACGGAAGCGTTGTTGCAACGGCTCCAGCATTCCGACCACGGCTTCACCGGCGGCCACTTTCAAATGGCCATACATCTTGCCTTCAAACTCGGCTTCCAGTTCGGCTATGCTCTGGCCTGTCACCCCGGACATCAGGCTCAGCAGATTGGACACCCCAGGCTTGTTGTCTATGTCGAAACGCACCACAGGCGGCTCATCGCTGTCAGTCATCGCCTTTTTCAGCTTCTTCATCACCGCCTTGGGATCTTCCAGCAGGCCGATGACATTGTTGCGGTTGTCATCGGACTTGGACATCTTCTTGGTGGGATCCTGCAGCGACATCACCTTGGCACCCAGCTCAGGGATAAAAGGCTCGGGCACTGTGAAGGTGTCACCATAGGCGTTGTTGAAGCGGGTGGCGATATCCCGGGTCAATTCCAGATGCTGCTTCTGATCCTGACCGACAGGGATCTCATTGGCCTGGTACAGCAGGATATCGGCCGCCATCAGTACAGGATAACCGAACAGACCCACGTTGATATTGTTGGCGTGTTTTTGCGACTTGTCCTTGAACTGAGTCATGCGGCTCAGCTCGCCCATCTGGGTATAACAGTTCAAAACCCACCCCAGTTGAGTGTGCTGCGGCACCTGGGACTGAATGAACACCGTGCTCTTCTTGGGATCGACACCACAGGCAAGGTATAGCGCCAGAGTATCCAGGCAAGCTTCACGCAAGGCATTGGGATCCTGGCGCACTGTGATGGCATGCAGATCCACCACGCAATAGAGGCAATCATGGCTGTCCTGCATGGCTACCCACTGACGCAGGGCACCCATGTAGTTACCTATGGTCAACTCGCCTGAGGGCTGGGCACCGCTCAATACTATGGGTTTGGGACTGCTCATGAATTTCATTACTCCGATTGCTGTGGCGACAAATGCGCCAAAATTTGCTCAAAATGATCGCATACGGCATCTGGGCCGCAAAGCCCAATATCTTCACCGTAGTTGTAGCCATAGGTCAAGCCGATTGAGGCAATACCTGCGGCTTTCGCCGCCAGAACGTCGTTGCGGGAATCGCCCACCATCAACATCTGCTGAGGCTGCAACTGCCATTTATCCAGCAGGTGGGTCAGCGGCAAGGGATCCGGCTTCATCTTGGTGAGTGAATCGCCGCCGAGAATTTCACTGAAAAACGACTCAATACCAAAGGCCTGCAATAGAGGCACAGTAAAGCGATAAGGCTTATTGGTGACCACTGCCAGCTTGAAACCTCGTCGCTGCAGGGTGCCAAGCACGGACTCAACCCCGGGATAGAGCTTGCTGTAACGCTCGAGGCAGGCCTCATAATGCCTCATAAATACCGGCATAGCATCGGCCATGACAGAGGCATCCGGCTCATCGCCCAGGCTCGAGGTCAGCGCCCGGCGCATCAACATCTCTGTGCCGTTGCCTACCCAGCTGCGAACCTGGTCTTCGCTGCAACCACGCAGTCCCATATCGGCCAAGGTTGCCTGGGTCGCAGCGGCCAAGTCCGGCACACTGTCCACCAGAGTGCCATCCAAATCAAAGGCGATCGCACTGATACTGCTTGCGATCATAACTTACACTCCTGCCAGTTCACTGCGCATCTGGTCGATAACCGCTTTATAGTCCGGTTGGCTAAAGATGGCAGAACCGGCTACAAACATATCGGCACCGGCGGCGGCTATTTCGGCAATATTGTCCACCTTAACCCCACCGTCGACTTCCAAGCGGATATCGCGGCCACTCTCATCGATGCGGCGACGCACTTCGGCCAGTTTGTCCAGTGTCGATGGAATAAATGACTGACCACCAAACCCTGGGTTGACCGACATCAGCAAAATCACATCCAGCTTATCCATCACATAGTCCAGGTAGTGCAGTGGCGTGGCAGGGTTGAAAACCAAACCCGCCTTACAGCCATTGTCGCGGATGAGTTGCACTGTACGATCCACATGCTCGCTGGCCTCTGGATGGAAAGTGATGATAGAAGCCCCCGCCTTGGCAAAGTCAGGCACTATGCGATCGACCGGCTTCACCATCAGGTGCACATCGATATCGGCGGTAATACCATAGTCACGCAACGCCTTGCAGACCATGGGGCCTATGGTCAGGTTAGGTACATAATGGTTGTCCATCACATCGAAGTGAACCACGTCGGCCCCCGCATCCAATACGGCTTTAACATCATCACCCAGGCGGGCAAAATCGGCAGACAGAATGGAAGGAGCAATAAGATATGGGCGCATAGCATTCTCACAGGATGTTTAAGAAGTCGCCTATTTTACCCGCCAAGGCGCTCGGGCTCTATAGCCTGGCGCCCATTTCTGCCGTTGAAAAGCGTCATAAGTTGGAATAAAGTTGTTACTTGGTAAAAAGCTGTTCAATTTATCAACGGCTTTGTTATAATTGACCGATGTCACATTTGGGATTGGAACAGGATGAACCAGAAACCGCAGGTTTTCACACACAGCATCAAGTCAGCAGTCATACTCGCTGTCGCCGCTGGCGTGGTGGGAGCAACTGCCGTTGGTTTCCAAAGCCTGGGTTCTTCCAGCAATAATCTAGCCTGTAGCTGCAGCCAGGAAAATGATTACAATCCCAACCTGCCTTCCAGCCATCCCAATAATCGCTGTGCGACTCAGGAAGATGATCTGAGCTGGAAGAGTTGGCTCAGCGGCAAGAGTCGTTCGGGTCAATTCCATTTTGTTGACTTGTTGGAGTTGCTGCACGGCCATCAACGTAAACCGGTTGATGATATGGCTCCGGCGAATTCCAATAACGGTTTCTAGATGCTTGGCCGCTACTGGCGTTACCTTTACAGTACGCTGGCAGCCTTCTTCGGCGTGCAGAGTGAGTCCAATCGCGTCAGGGACTTCAGCGCCAATTCCTCACCTCTCCCTTATATCATCACGGGCGTGTTGCTAGCCGCACTACTGGTACTAGGTCTGTTGCTGCTGGTAAATAGAGTACTCGCCTGATTACTTTGGCAAAGATGACTTTCAGTCGTTCTCGTTGTGATAGGTTTCGTCGTACAGAGCCATCAACTCATTCACCTTGGTTCTGGTGCTGCCTTTCTGGCTGATGTTACGTTGAACCTGTATCGCTTCCATTCTCGAGCCGTGATAGAGCTCGCGGGTCAACGGAATATCATGGTTACTGATAAGCACAGGAATGCCACGCTCAATGGCGGTATGACGGGAATGCCTGGCCAGCAGTGCCTGGTCATCCAAAGAGAAGCCGGCACCGACATAAGTGGTAAAACTGGCGGTGGTCGATAAAGGTGCGTATGGCGGATCGCAATAAATCACGTCACCGCTTTTAGCCAGGGCAAACGCCTGCTCGTAGCCAATGCAGCGAAACTCGGCATTTTGTGCCTTGGCAGCAAAACCGCGGATCTCTTTCTCAGGGAAATACGGCTTCTTGTAGGAACCAAAGGGCACATTGAATAAGCCTTTACGGTTATAACGACACAGACCATTAAAGCCGTGGCGGTTGAGATAAAGAAAATAGACTGCCCGCTCGAAGGGGTCACGACTGCGATTGAATTTTTCTCTGACCAGATAGTATTGCTCTTTGTCGTTCATCCGCGGTACAAACAGTTCCGCAGCCGCCCCTATGTATGCTTCCGGACGAGTCTGAATGATGGAGTAAAGATCGATCAGATCGCGATTGATATCGCACAACAGATAGCTCGGATAATCTGTGTTGAGAAACACAGAACCGGCACCGACAAAGGGCTCAACCAAGCGCTCACCCTTGGGCAAGTGCTGAGTCAGGGCATCAACCAGTTTAAATTTACCACCGGCCCACTTAAGAAAGGCTCTTTGTTTTTTCTTCATTAAAATTGATCGGTGCCCGGAAAAACGAAAGTGAGGATTGTACTCCGTTTAAGATGAAATTTCACTGTTACTTAGGCCAGCTTGTAAGCGATAGTGCTGCAGTGATTGCCATGACTTGACCAAGGGTTGAGACAGGCCCAAAGTCTGCTGCAACACTTTACCGGCTTCTATGGCCTCTTGCTTACTGGCATATTCCCCTACCAATACCACCCACCAATCCTTGTGCTTGGCTACCCTGACATTTTCCACTTTTTTCAGCTTGGCCATAAACGCCGTCAGTGACGATTCACGTTTCAGACTCACCAACTGCAAAGTATAACCCTGTGTCGGTAGCACTCCGGCACTGGGCTCTTGTTCTAGCTCAGATTTATCCTGAGCTTCTTGCGACTTGGTATCTTGAGAAGCCTTAGCGGCCTCTTTGACCTGCGGCTTTTGGGTAACCGGCGTAGTAACAGGAGCGGTTTGCACATCCAGTATTGCCTTGGCGTCACTCAGTAGCTCAGATTCTGACTCTGGGGATCGCGCTGTAACCACTTGAGTCTCTACATGATGATCGTTTATTTGCTCCAAGACCACCTGCGGCTCTGTTGCCTGGCTTTGTACTTGTTCCAGGCGAACGTAAACGGGCGTAGTTGAGAGCGCCTCCTGATCCCGGTCAATATCGAGCCAACGCTCGGCAAATTGGCTTAAGGGACTTGTACTATGCTCCAGCACCAGCGCTGACTTGGGCAATTCAGGCAGAGGCTCGGTCGAGCGCAGCAGATACCAAGAGAGCAGCGCCAGAGAGATAAGCACGGCAAGGCTCGATATCAGTATGGTCTTCCAAGGGAATACCCTTGGCCTCGGAGGCTCACCATTCAATGCCAGCTCCAGCAATGACAATACCTCGGCCGGTGTGCCTTGTTGCCTCTCCAACTGCTTGACCACTATGGCCCGTGGCGTGAAAGTGTGCACTGCGCTGCGGGTCAACAGTGTCTGATACAGGCCCTCACGCTCGACGAGAGAAAGCGGCTCAAGCTTAACCGGCAACACCTGTTGTTTCTGTGCTTTGGGCAGTTGAAGCTGTAGCTGCTCGGCAAACTCCGGAGAGACAGAACAGGTCAACGTGATAGGCTCACCTCTGGCCTGCAGCTGAGTCAGCAATAAACACTCGGCCCAAAGCGCCAAGGGCATATTGTCGGCATCGTCGATCAGAATGTGGATAGGCTTGCGCATCTCACCCAGATAGCGCAGCAGGGTATCGGCCAGAGGCTGCTCGTCGTCAAACAGGGGATCGGGCAGCAACTGGATCAGCAACTTGCGCCTTATTTCAGCAGCATCGGCATGTTGAGGGCAACTGACCAACGCCAGATTATGCTCATCGAGCACATTGGCCAAGGCGGTCAACAGTCGTGTCTTACCTGCTCCAGCCTGCCCCTGCAACAAAACCAGCTGCTGACCATAACAGGCCAGATGCTGCAGTCTTTGTAACAGTGCCTCTTGCGAGGGCAGGAGAAGTTCTTCGGTTGCCACCATTGTTACCCATCAAGGATCAAGTGCGGCAGATCACCTGTTCGAGTAGGGATTCCGGCACTTGAGCAAAAATACCGGCCTGACCCATGTCTGTGGGCAAAACCAGGCGAATTTGCCCAGCCAAAACTTTTTTGTCACGCCGCATGTGTTTGATAAAGCTTTCAAAATCCATGGACTCTGGTGCAGTTACCGGTAAGTCGAATACCTGTAGCAGCTCAGTGATGCGACGGAGAATTGACTCGTCAATCAGTTCCATGGCTTTTGCAGTTTGTGCAGCAAGGACCGTGCCAGCGGCAACCGCTTCACCGTGAAGCCAATTGCCATAGCCCATTTCGGCTTCGATAGCATGTCCGAAGGTATGCCCCAGATTCAACAGAGCGCGAACCCCCTGCTCTGTCTCATCTTCGGCAACCACTTCGGCTTTTATCTCACAGCAGCGACGTATGGCATAAGCCAGTGCCTCTGGCTGCTGCGATTTGAGTGACTCAACATTGTTTTCGAGCCACAGGAAAAAGTCAGCATCCCAAATGATGCCGTATTTGATCACCTCAGCCATGCCGGCGGCAAATTCACGCGCCGGCAGAGTCTTCAGGCACAGGGTATCTATCAGCACAAGTTGTGGCTGATAAAAAGCGCCTATCATGTTCTTGCCCAGCGGATGATTGACCGCTGTTTTGCCGCCCACAGAGGAATCGACCTGAGACAGGAGCGTAGTGGGGATCTGGATAAAGTCCACGCCCCGCTGATAACAGGCCGCAGCGAAGCCGACCATGTCACCAATGACACCGCCACCGAGAGCCACCAGCACCACGTCACGACCGCAGTTGTGCTCAAGCAGAGCCGTAAATACGCTTTCGAGTTGTGCCAGTGTCTTGTACTGCTCACCATCGGGCAGAATATGAGCAAAAACCTGAGCCGCAGGCAGCAGAAGGCGCTGCAAAGACTGCAGATACAGGGGAGCTACTGTGTCATTGGAGACAATGAGGACTTTTTTACCCGAGACACTCGCCGTCAGGCAATCGCTCTGGGCCAACAGACCCTGGCCAATGAAGATAGGATAACTGCGTTCACCTAAATCAACCCGGATCTGTTGCATCTTGCGTCCTAGAAGCCTAATTGTTCAATGATTTGATTGGCCACAACTTTGGCGCTTTGCTCGTCTGTCTTGACGATAACATCGGCGATTTCCTCATAGAGAGGATTACGCACGTCTGCCAGTGCTTCCAACACTTCACGAGGATTATCTACCTGCAGCAAGGGGCGACGCTTGTCGCGCTGGGTACGGGCCACTTGCTTGTCGATAGTGGTTTCCAGATACACCACGATACCGCGGGCAGAGAGGAAGTTGCGGATATCTTTGCTTTGAACTGAGCCACCACCTGTGGCCAGAACTATGCCTTGTTTCTCGGTCAGATCGGAAATCACCTGAGCCTCGCGGCGACGGAAACCTTCTTCGCCTTCAACGTCAAATACCCAGGCAATGTCAGCGCCAGTGCGATTTTCAATCTCTTGATCTGAATCGTGGAATTCCAAATGCAGCATTTGTGCCAGATGACGACCTATGGTGCTTTTGCCTGCGCCCATAGGGCCTACCAGAAAAATATTACGTTTTTCAGCCATTTCTTGTACGTCTGAATCTTATGAAAAGTTTGCCGAATGTCGACTTACTATCAAATCGACGGGATTTGTTACCTTGCTCTAATGAGACTTGACCGGGGATTATCTCAGCTTAAGGACATTCAAGGCAAGTAATGCCGACTATTAAAGCCAAATTTCCCCGGGCCCAAACATCAAAGCCAGCGACTGGCACTGGCTTTGATTGAGGTTTTACAGGTTTGGAAAAAACTTAGGCTGACCCCGGCATGCCTTCAATGCCAATTGCTGTGCAAGCCACGCTCTACAAAAGAGAACGCCACGATGACCCATTCACACCTTCCCTAGATTTCTTCGGTCACTATCTTGGGCGTTACGAAGATCAGTAACTCCTGGCGCTCATTCTTGTCCGAAGTATTGCGGAACAGGAAGCCGACCAAGGGGATATCCCCCAATACAGGAACCTTGCTGACCCGGCTGATCAGGTTCTGTTGATAGATACCACCCAAGACTATGGTTTCACCATTATCCACCAGCACTTGAGTACCTATGCGCTGGGTATCGATGGAGACAGCCTCTCCCAACGGAGTTTGTACTACCTTACCCTGCGAGTCCTGAGTAATTTCCAGATCCAGTATCACGCGGTTGTCCGGGGTGATCTGAGGTGTTACCCGCAGCGACAGTACCGCTTTCTTGAACTGTACAGTTGCCGCCCCACTGGAAGCCGATTCCACGTAAGGGATCTCGACACCCTGCTCAATATAAGCGGCTTTCTGATTCGAAGTGGTAATCCTCGGACTTGCAATGATTTCACCCTTGTTTTCCTGCTCCAGCGCACTCAATTCCAGGTCCAAGACGGTACCGTCAGCCAATTTGGCCACATGGAAAGCTATGCTGGTAGCATTGCTTGGTGCTGCCGGCAGATTCACATTGAGACGATCGCCAATTGATGGAATGGTGCCGTTGGCTATGTCCTGAGCACCTTCCAGGCTACCCGATGTGCCCTTATTGCCCTGCTGATCTGTAATTCCCCAACGGATACCCAGGTCTTCCGAAACATCATCTTTGACCGTGACCATTCGGCTTTCAATCAGCACCTGACGAATAGGTACGTCCAATACTTCAATCAGCTTATGCACATTTTCCAGGATATCGGCCGTGTCTTTAACCAACAGAGTATTGGTTCTTTCATCCACGGCAACAGTGCCACGCTTGGATAACAGGCTGGAGCCTTCTCCCTTCAGCAGGTTGGCAATATCATTGGCCTTGGCGTAATTCACCTGCAGATACTCTGAGTAAAGCGGTGCCAACTCTTCTGAAACCTTTTTCTTGTTCTTGAGCTGATTTTCCTCACGTATGGCCAGCTCTTCCGCCGGCGCCACCATCAGGATATTACCCTCGATTCGCTTATCCAGCCCCTTGGTTTGCAGGATAAGATCCAGTGCCTGATCCCAAGGGACATCGTCCAGTCTCAGGGTGATGCTGCCGTCGACAGTATCACTGGTCACCAGATTGAAATCATTGTAATCGGCGATAATCTGCAGCACGGTCCTGACGGAAATATTCTGGAAGTTAAGTGACAGAGTCTTACCTGAGTATTTCTTCTCTTCTTCCAGTTGAACTTCACGCTCGACCTTGTTCATCGCCAAGGTGAACATATTGCCATCTTGCTTGTAGTTATATTCGTAGTCACCTTTGATATCGATTAGTACCCGGGTAGTCAGATCTTCTTTGAAGGTCTCAAAGCTCTTCACCGGAGTGGCAAAGTCCTGCACATCCATGACATATAGCATGTCAGATGGAATATCTGTGTTATACAACTTCAGCTCCAGCCTGGAGCCAACTTGCTCCACATTGGCGGCAACCGATGAATTACGCAGCTCAACCAGCAATTCTCCGCCATTGTCACCCAAGCGGCGGAAATCAATATTCTTTATGCTATTGACGAAAGGACTGCTGGCCTTGCTCTGGGGATCCATGACCTCATCATTGACAGTCAAACGATAAACGTTGTCTACCGCTTTACCCTGATAAGGTTTCACTTTTTTCAGTGCCAGAACCAGTCGTAAATTATCGCCGTCCTGCATGCTGGACAGCTGCTCGACACCGGCAGTATTAATAGGGATCTGTGCTTTCTCCAGCGCCGAAATACTGTCGCTGAAGTCCAATTGGATACTGGCTGGATCGGCACTCAAATTGATTTCCGGCTCAGATATCGGCTTGTCAAACACCAACTCCAGCTCCAGTTGATGATCCACAATGGCGTGGTACTTTACATCCACCAGCTTGTTGGCAGCACCAGCGTAGGGACTGAGCCCCAGGACGAGCAGGCTGCCCAGGATAAACTGCATCCATTTGGCTGCATTCTTCGGGGTGATATTCGCGGCAGAAGATTCCATTATTCCCTCATCCTTCGCTTGTTATTCTCCGGTCAATTCCAGGCTGCTGTTGCGCTCTGTCCAACAGCCGGAACCGTCCGGTACTAATTCAATGATGTCGATATTCTGTGCTGATACTTTGGCGATGCGGCCGTGATAGAGTCCCAAATACTCGCCCACTCCCATCCGATAGACATTGCCATCGGTTGTTTCCACCAAGGCCCAAACCACGTTGTCTTCGCTCAGGGTGCCGCGCATCTTGAGGTTGTCCAGCGCATAGGTTTCTAGACGGCTCTTGCGACGCTTGAGATCCGGCTGCAGGCAATCCTTGGTGGTATCTATCACCTCTTCCGTCAGTTCCCGGGAAGGCGGCACAAAGGGACTACGCAACATATCTGCCTGATAATCAAAATGCTCAAACTGAGGCGGCTCTTTCAACGGCGGGATCCTGGCAACATGCTGAGCCTTGGTGCTGGTGACAAAGGCTTCAAGATCTGTTCTGTCACCGATACAGCCGCCAAGCATTAACGCCGCCGCGATCAGGGGGATGAGTTGTTTCATTTACCTTTCCCCTTAGCCTTCTCCGGCGGTAATTCCGTTCCCTCTTTAAATCTGTAGGTCTTGGCCAGAATTTCCATTGCCAAGGTGCCGGATGGATCGCGCTTAACCACAAAGTCATGCAGGCTGACGATCCGTGGCAGCTTGGCAACTCCGCCGACCATGTGCCCCAATTGGTGATAGTCACCGGTCACAGCCATGCGTATCGGAAACTCAATATAGAAATCCCGTTGGATCTCGGCATCCCAATCCAGACTCTGGATCTTCAGACCCGCATCTGTGGCGACATAGGTCAAGTCATCAAGCAAACCCGGCATTTCATTCTCTGATGGCAGCATCTTCAACAGTTCGGCAAATTGTGCCTCCATCTGTACCAATTGCTCCCTATACAATTTCAGGTTAGCGGCCAACAGATACTTTTGCTTGAAATCATCACGCAGTTGTTGCTCTTTCACCTGTTCAGACTGGTAAATATCTATGGCGTCTGAAACAAACAGATAATAGCCACCGACGAACACCAGAATCGCCAGCAAGCCTGCAAATACGGCCTTGACCTGAGTCGGCCAGCCGCCGATATTCTCCATGTCCAGATCATTGAACTGGCTCAAATCGAAACTCATTTGCCCGCTCCTTTCGCCATCTGTGCCGTCCCTTCAAGCCGGTTTGCTCCCTTGATACTGACTTTGAGACTGAAGCGTTGCAGCTCTCTGAGTTCTTCCTGTTGAGAGACTATCGACTGCATACTCGGATCCTGAAGCCATTCTGATGCTTTAATTTTTCGCATCATGTTGGCGACATTGTTATTGGACTCACTGCGTCCTTCGATCCAGATAAGGCTGCCTTTCTTTTCTATGCTGGAAAGATAGATACCTGGCGGAATAACCCGTACCAGCTCATCCAATACGTGAGTTGGCAAATTACGCGACTGCTGTAAGTTAAGAATAATCTCGGTGCGACGCTCAATATCCTTTTTGCGCTGTTTTATCTTGGTGATTTCAGCTATCTGCTTGTCAAGCAAACTAATTTCTGACTGGAGATAAGTATTTCGCTGACGCTGATCCTCTGTCATCAAGTCGATAAAGTTCAGTGCCAAATAAACCAATAACGCGGCGCCAATAAAAACAGCAGCCAGAATACCTATATAATCGCGCTTCTGTTTTTCCCTGGCTTCTTCACGCCATGGCAATAAGTTTATGTTCGCCATTGAGCATAACTCCTCAGTGCCAGGCCGCAAGCCACCATGTATTTACTGATATGGGGTTGCAGGGCATTTTTTACTGAATCGTCCGCATGTAAACTTCCCTGAAAGGGGTCGGCAATTATAGTGTGAACACCTAATTCATTGGTTAGAAGATTAGCCATGCCTTCTAATTTGGAAGTGCCGCCACAAAGCACCAAATGATCGACTTTATCCTTACCACTGGAAGTGCAATATATTTGCAGCGTACGTTTTATCTGTTGCAATAATTGCGTTTGAAATGGCGATAACACCTCAAACATATAATTGCGAGGTAGATCACCTTCTATCTTGGCCTTTTCCGCCTGCTCATAGGACATACCGTAAAAAGACAATATAGATTGAGTGAAGAGTTCACCACCAAATGCTTGCTCGCGGATAAAGGCTGTTTCCCCTTTTTCCACCACGGCGAAGGTGGTCATGTTGGCACCGATATCAACCAAAGCGACAACCTGATCTGCTGCGCCATCCGGAAGCTGCCCCAGGATCAATTCATGGGCACGTCCCAGAGCATAGCCTTCTACATCAACAACTTTAGGTTCAAGGTCGACACTGTCCAGCGCATCGATTCTGGCATCAATATTTTCGGTACGGCAAGCACTAAGCAAGACATCAACCTTGCTGGGGTCTGTCTTGTTGACGCTCAGCGTTTCAAAATCAATGCTGACTTCATCAAGTGAATAGGGAATGAGGTTATCCGCTTCAATCTCAATCTGCGCCTCCATTTCAACCTCACTCAAGGAGGCGTCCATGTAGATGACTTTAGTCATTACGGCTGATCCGGATACAGCGACAGAAGCAAATTTAGTTGATTTGGGCAATTGCCTCTTCAGCTGTCTCATTGCTTCAATAACGGCTTCAGGATCGCGAATATCATGATCATTGATGGCTCCTTTTTTTACAGGAGCAGCGGCATAAGCCTGGATTTTATAACCATCGCCTGTCTTGCCCAGCAGGATCGCTTTGACCTCGTGAGAACCGATGTCAATACCCACCATTTGCGGAGCCTGACGCTTCCATAGATTCGAAAGCATAGTCCTTTGTCACTTTGTTATTGTTAGGTTTTAGATTAGCACATTTTCAAATTGTTACGCCCCTTTGTATAAAATGTTTGAGCACATTACAACGGCTAATTTTTTGACGCTGCCTTTTTGCTTCACCCTGCACAAAACGCCTTATATACTATTGTGCCCGCAGCAAGTTTTGGAATAATCTCGTGAAGTGGTTAAAACGTATACTCATAGCTCTATTCAGTCTGGCCCTTCTTGGGGTTGCAGCTATCGTTGGAGCCTACTTCTACGTCCTGCCCGAACTCCCGGATGTCGCTACACTCAAGACAGTTCAACTGCAAACGCCACTGAGGGTGTACTCCAGTGACGGCAAGCTGATCTCGCAATTCGGTGAAAAACGCAGGATCCCGCTGGAGTTGGCCGATGTGCCCAAACCACTATTGCAGGCCTTCCTGGCAACCGAAGATTCACGCTTTTATGAGCATAAAGGTATCGACCCCATAGGAGTGGTGCGCGCCGCATTGGTTATGCTGGCCACCGGCGAGAAAAAGCAGGGTGCCAGTACCATTACCATGCAAGTGGCCAGGAACTTCTTCCTGACTCGAGACAAGACAATTATTCGTAAAGTCAAAGAGATATTTATCTCTATCCACATAGAGCAGCTGCTAACCAAAGATGAAATTCTGGAGCTCTATGTCAACCGTATCTATCTTGGACAGCGTGCTTACGGGGTTGGCGCCGCGGCTCAAGTTTATTACGGCAAGGAAGTCAAAGACTTGACGCTTGCTGAAATGGCAGTTATCGCAGGTTTGCCAAAAGCCCCTTCAACACTCAACCCTATCACCTCCCCCAGCCGAGCTTTGACCCGTCGTAACCTGGTGCTCAACCGTATGCTGGAGGTCGGCTATATCACCCAGAGTGAATATAACGAAGCCAGTGCTCAACCTATTACCGCCAAATACCATGGCGCCGAAATCGATCTCTACGCCCCTTACATTTCAGAGATGGCCAGAGATTATATGGTGCAGAAATATGGTGAAGAGGAAGCCTATACCGGTGGTTACGATGTTTACACCAGCATAGACTCATCACTGCAGTTAAAAGCCCAGAAGGCACTGCGCAACAATGTCTACGCCTATGATGAACGCCATGGCTATCGAGGCCCTGAAGCGGTTCTATGGACAGACAAGCAGCCTGATGAGAGCGAGTTGATTGCCACCCTGAAGAAAACTATGCCCATTCAGGAGCTCAGGCCAGCCGCCGTATTGCAAGTAGAGGAACAGCAGGCACAGGTGCTGCTCGCCTCGGGAGAAAAACTCACTCTGCCTTGGGATGGCCTCAAATGGGCCCGCAAGTTTATCAATGACAAACGCCAGAGTGCACCACCGAAGAAAGCCGAACAATTCCTGAAAGTGGGCGAGCAGATTTGGGTGCGTAACAACGGCGATATCTGGCAATTGGCTCAGGTGCCTCAGGTTGCCAGCGCCATAGTCTCGATAGATCCCAAAGATGGTGCAATTCAGGCTCTGGTCGGTGGTTACAGCTTCAGTCAGAGCCAGTACAACCGGGTAACTCAGGCCAAACGTCAGCTGGGCTCCAACATAAAGCCTTTCCTATATGCTACGGCGCTGGAGAAAGGCTATACCCTGGCGACACTGATCAACAATGCGCCGATCAACAAGCCCGACCTCAGCCAAGGTACGGCATGGCGCCCCAAAAACTCACCCGACGTATACGGCGGCCCCACCAGGCTACGTCTGGGACTGGCCCAGTCTATCAACGTGATGTCGGTGAGAACCCTGCGTTATGTTGGGCTGGATGCCGCCATCGACAAGCTGGTGCAATTTGGTTTCGATGCCAAAGAGCTCAACCGCAACGAGTCTCTGGCGCTGGGATCACCATCTGCCACACCTTTGCAGGTGGTCACAGCCTTCTCGACCTTCGCCAACGGGGGTTATCTGGTTGAGCCTTACTTCATCAAACGGATCCAGAATGCCCAGGGCGAAATCCTTGAACAAGCTCATCCGGCTCTGGCTTGTGATGCGCCGCTTAAGCCTGAAGAGGATATGGCGGATAACGCGATAACCGATTTGACTATGCAAGAGCCGCTGCAGCCCCAGGTTCAGGAAGATCCTTTCAGCTGTGACAGCCCAAGTGCCCGTCACGCCAAGCAAGTGATCAGCGAACAGACCGCATTCCTGATCACCGATGCCCTCAAGAGTGTTATCTGGGGTGGCGGTAACTGGAGCAAGGGCACTGGCTGGAACGGTACAGCCTGGCGCGCCGCCAGAGTGGTCAAACGCCATGACATAGCCGGTAAAACGGGAACAACCAACGAATCGCGGGACACCTGGTTCAGTGGCTACAATCCCAAGCTTGCCACCACCGTCTGGGTCGGCTTCGATGACCATGGCCGTGAGCTGGGACGTACCGCCTGGAATGCCAGCGGCGCCAAAGATCAGATTTCAGGGGCCGAATCCGGTGCCAAGACCGCGGGCCCAGGCTGGAACGAGTTTATGCGCGATGCTCTGGAAGGAACGCCGGAAGAACCCAGCATTCCACCGGCTGGAATCGTTTCGGTGCGTATTGATTTGGATAGCGGCAAGCTGTCGCGTAAGACAGACTACACCAGCGACTTCGAGTACTTTATTCAGGGTACAGAACCCAAGGAATACGCCACCGGCGCCGAAGATGACAGCGACATCTTTATCGAAACACCGCCGGAAGAGCTGTTCCAGTAACTGTCTGTGTAACACCGTCTGTTAAACATTAAAAAACGCGCCGATTGGCGCGTTTTTGTTTGGCTCGAATCCGAGGGATAGCTTCTATTTGGCCTGTTTGGCAGCCAGCGCTGCCTTGACCTGCTCTACCGCGGTACCGCCGAGAATATTGCGTTTCGCCAGGCAAGAATCGATACCCAAATGCGGATAAACATCCTCCGCTATGATATCGGCATAGCTTTGTAAGATTTCAAGTGGCAAGGCTTCCAGTGGCTTACCCTCAGCAATAGCTTGCAGCACCACTTCACCCACAACGTGATGCGCCTGCCTGAAGGGCATGCCTTTACCCACCAGATAGTCCGCCAGTTCAGTGGCATTGGCGTATCCCTGTTGAGCTGCGGCCAACGCATTGGTTCGGTTAACCTTGACACCTTCAAGCACCAGAGCCGCCATTTTCAAGCACAGGCTCCAGCTGTCCATCACATCGAACAAGCCTTCCTTGTCTTCCTGCATATCCTTGTTGTAGGCGAGTGGCAGCGCCTTCATGGTGGTGAGGATCCCCATCAAGCTGCCGTATACCCTGCCCGCTTTACCGCGGATAAGCTCAAGCGCATCGGGGTTCTTCTTCTGCGGCATCAAGGAAGAACCTGAGGTGACATTGTCGGCCAGCTCGATAAAGTTGGCTTCGCCGGAATTGAAGAAGATCATATCTTCAGCCATACGACTTAAGTGCATCATGCTGATAGAGGCATCGCTGCAGAGCTCTATGACATGGTCACGATCAGACACGCTGTCCAGGCTGTTGAGGGTAGCAGAGGCAAAGCCCAGGCTGGCCGCCAGCGCCTGACGGTCGATGACATAAGCTGTACCCGCCAAGGCGCCACAACCCAGAGGGCAGGTGTTGAGGCGATTCAGTGCATCCTGCAAGCGGCTGATATCCCGCTCAAACATTTCCACATAAGCCAAAGCCCAATGGCCAAAGGTCACGGGTTGCGCCCGCTGCAGATGGGTATATCCCGGCATCACGGCATCCAACTCACGCTCGGCCAAGGCCAGCAGCCCCTGTTTGACTTCAATCAACAGACTCAGCAGGTGTGCGCCTTCCTGTTTGCACCACAGCTTGAGATCGGTCGCCACCTGGTCATTGCGCGAACGGCCGGTGTGCAGCTTCTTACCCAAGTCACCCACCTTGGCGATCAGCTGTGATTCCACAAAACTGTGAATATCTTCGGCGCCGGAAGCGATGATCTGCTCCGGCGTATCTTTAACTTCTGCGAGCAACTCAGCCAGCGCCTGAGTCAGGGTCTGGCATTCCTCCTGGGTTAACACGCCGGCCTGGGTTATCGCCTCGGCCCAGGCGACTGAGCCCTGGATATCCTGCTCCAGTAAACGGAAATCCACCGGCAGGGAATCGTTGAAGAGTTTGAAAAGTTCGCTGCTTTGGCCGCTGAATCTGCCACCCCATAAAGCCATGATAAGGTCCTCTTTCTCGGGCATAAAAACTAAGGGGCGCCGATGCGCCCCTGATATACTGACGCTTACTTGCTGTTGAGCGCGCGGATACGGCTCGCCAATGAGTAGAGGCGGATAAAGCCTTCGGCGTGTTTCTGATCGTAAACCGTGTCTTCACCGAAGGTGGCAAACGCCTCGGAATACAGGCTATTGGGAGAACGTTTCTTCACGGCAACCGCCTGGCCCTTGAAGAGCTTGATCACCACTTCGCCGTTAATGTCCTGGGCCAGTGCCTCGGATGCCGCTAACAGCGAGTTACACAGAGGTGTAAACCAACGACCATCATAGACCAGATGTGCCATCTGAGCGGCGACCTGTTCACGCCAGTTACGGCTGGTCTTGTCGAGCACCAACTCCTCTACCGCTCTCAGAGCAGCAAACATGACAGTGCCGCCCGGTGTTTCATAACAGCCACGGGACTTCATCCCCACCAGCCGGTTTTCAGTGATATCGATACGGCCAACACCGTGAGCGGCAGCAATCTGGTTCAGCTTCATCAGCGCCGCATAGGGGCTCAGGGCTTCACCGTTGACTTCAGTCACCCGGCAGTTTTCCACTTTCAGGCTGACATACTCAGGCTCATCTGGCGCATCCAGCGGATCGACTGTCATGGTCCAAACCTCTTTGCTGGGCTCATTCCAGGGATCTTCCAGCTCCCCACCTTCGTGGGAGATATGCCAGGCGTTGGCGTCGCGGCTATAGATCTTGGTGGCCGAAGCCGAGGTCTTGATGTTGCGCTCGGCCAGGTAAGCCAGCAGATCTTCACGGCTCTCCATGGTCCACTCACGCCAAGGGGCAATCACTTTCAGATCCGGCGCCAGTGCGGCAAAACAGCCTTCGAAACGCACCTGATCGTTACCCTTGCCGGTACAACCATGACACAGGGCGTCGGCGCCGACCTTACGGGCCACTTCCACCTGAGCCTTGGCGATGATGGGTCTGGCCATGGAGGTGCCCAGCAGATAGGTTCCCTCGTAGACGGCACCGGTTGCTATGGTGGGATAGATGTAGTCTTTAACAAACTCTTCTTTCAAATCAACAACATGACATTCACTGGCGCCGGAAGCCAACGCCTTTTCTGTCAAACCTTCGAGTTCGGCTTCCCCTTGTCCAACATCGGCACAAAAGGCAACGATCTCACAGTTGTTATAGTTCTTTTTCAGCCAGGGAATAATGGCCGAGGTATCCAGGCCGCCGGAGTAGGCCAGGACAACTTTTTTTACATCTGTGTTTTTCTGTGCAATAGACATCTTAATTTTCCTAGATTCAACTGGCCCTTGGCCATCAACTCAAAAGTGTTACCAGAACGGCATTCTGCGCGTGCATGCGGTTTTCTGCCTGTTGCAGGATCAGAGAACCTTTGCCATCCATCACCTCATCAGTCACTTCTACCCCTCTGTGAGCGGGTAAACAATGCATAAAATACTTCACCTTATACTGTTCCATCAGCGGCTGATTGATTTGATAAGGATTAAATTTTGCTTCAATATCAGAAAGTTCTGTTTGATCGCCCATGGAAATCCAAGTATCAGTGTAGACGGCATCCTGACCTTCCAGGGCGGCGATGTCTGAAGTCAGTACCAGGCTGCCACCATTCTCCGCCGCCAGTTGCTGTACTTCATTGACAATCAGACCATCGGGGAAATGCCCTTCGGGGCAGATAACCGTCATGCTGGCACCCAGAATGGCAGCGCCTATCATCAACGAGTGGGTCACGTTGTTGCCATCGCCCACATAGGCCAATTTCACCTTGCTCAAGTCACCGAGCTGTTCTGACAGGGTCAGAAAATCCGCCAGTGCCTGACAAGGGTGGTACAAGTCCGACAGCGCATTGATCACAGGTACAGTGCCGAACTCGGCCAGGCCTTCTATGGTCTTGTGGCTGAAAGTCCGTGCCACTATGGCGTCGGCCCAGCAGGAAAGGTTACCGGCGAAATCGGCAACAGATTCGCGCTTGCCCAAAGCACCATTTTGTTGATCCAGATAAAGACAGTGGCCACCCAGCTTATGGATACCGATATCGAAACTGACCCTGGTACGCAGGGAAGGTTTTTCAAACAGCATCACTACGCTCTTGCCCGCAAGCGCGTGTCGGTAGTCTGCCGGATTGGCCTTGATCTTCTTGGCCAAGTCCAACAACGCCAGCAACTGGGATTGGGTGAGTTCTTTAATGGTCAACAGGTGCTTCATACTGCCTTCTCCTATGGTTTTATTTGTGTACCCACGGCTTCGCCCTGAGCCAATGCAGCCAGTTGTGCCGCATCTCTCCAGGAAGCAACCTGTACCGGCTGCCCCATGAGTTCTGCGACTTCCAACGCCGCCTCTACTTTGACTTTCATACCTTTCTCTATCACGCCCAATTTCACCAGGTCGTCGATTTCGCTGCGATTAAGACTGGCGATCAACTGCCCCTTACCGTCCAATACTCCGGAAACATCGGAGAGCAGCACCAGCTTGCCCTGCACCAGTTTGGCCAGCACTGTGGCGGCCTGATCGGCATTGACGTTAAGCAGTTGCCCTTCGCTGGATACTGCAATGGAGCTGACAATGGGCATCCAACCCTGAGACAGGACGAAATTGATATAGCTGCCGTCTTTGGGGGAAACTTCACCCACCAGCCCCAAGCGTTCATCTTTAATTACCGCATCGACCAAGTTGGCATCCGCCAGACTCATGCCAACGCTGGCGACACCGGCCTTGATGGCCGCCGCCTGCAGTATCTTGTTGGACATACCGGCCAGAGCGCCGGCGATGATCGGCATCTGCTCCGGCGGCGTGACCCGCAAGCCATCGAGCTTCACCGTATCCATGCCATTGGCCTTGAGCTGTTCATCCACCAGATAACCGCCACCATGAACCAGAACCACTTTCTGTCCCTGGGCCAGCATTTTCGCCGCCGTATCCATCAGCCTGGCCATTCCCATCTCACACTGCATCAGTGCGCCGCCAACTTTCAGAACCAACACCTTGTCTTTCGTGCTCATAGTGACAACTCTCTCTAACCGTTCCGCGAATAATTAGTATTTAAAGTGAATCTTTATGCATTGTAGCGCCTGACTGGCAGCGCCCTTCATCAGGTTGTCTATGGCACTGGCCACTACCAGATAATGGTTCTGTTCATCAAACTTCCACCCGAGATGACAATTGCCCGTGTGTACCACGTCATCCACCTTGGGGAATTGGTTCTGCTTTACGCTGACTATGCTCGAGCCATGGTAGATACGGTAAGCCTCGGCAACGTCATCTGCCCTGGTACCCGGCTTGAGCTGCAGCGTAATGGTGGCGAGAATGCCACGTTTGAAGTTGCCAAGGTGCGGAGTAAAAATCACTTCTTGCCCCAGTTGGCTGGCGATTTCGGGCTGATGCCTGTGACCAAGCACACCGTAGGGCATTAAACTCACTTCACAGAAACTGGTGTGCAACTGCGCCTTGCGTCCGGCTCCGGTCACACCGCTAACGGCATTGATAACGGGGAAGGCATCTGTCATCAGTGACTTGAGCGGCTTAAGCGCCAACAGAGATGCCGTGGGATAACAACCGGGAACCGCAATCATCTTGCTGTTGGCAATCGCCTCGGCATTCCACTCGGCCAGGCCATAAACCGCCTGTGCCAATACTTCGGCTTGGTTATGCTCAAAGCCATACCACTTGGGGTAGTTTGCAGCATCGCTGAAACGATAGGCACCGCTCAAATCAAATACCGCCAGACCCTGGGCATAAAACCAGGCCGCCAATTCCAGGCTTACCGAATGTTCGGTCGCCAGTGCCACGGCGTCGGCCTGTGCCACTATCTGCTGTTTGGCCTCTGGCGTTAACGGCTGCAACACTGCAGAGATATGTTGATATACAGGATAAAGCTCGGCCAGGCTTTTGCCCTTATCCAGACTATTTTCAGAGACATACAAGCCTTGAATGCTTAACTCTGGCTCAGCTTGGATCAGGGCGGTTAACTGGGCACCTGTATATCCACTGGCCCCTATGATGGCGATATTTTTCATGGTTTCTAATTCTTCAAGCTAATCAAAAAAGGAAGGGCACAACGAAAGCCCGTGGCTCAGCGCCTAATGACAAGTTTATCGTCGCAGGGAGTTATTGCAGTTTTTGGTCTGAATCAAGCTCAAGGTCGAACTCAACATACTTAGTCTCACTGAATTTAGTCACCATGAAAGATGACACTGGCTTTAGCTGTTTGCTAGACTAACACAGCAATTTATTTATGCAATATATATGAATAGTTATTTTTAATGTTTTGCGGAATAGTCATGAAAAAACTGCCGGAACTCACAGAAAGCTTCAGTGCGCTTATCGCCTCGCCCTCCATCAGTGCCCTGGAGCCCGAGCAAGATCAATCCAATGCTGCCGTTATCGACTTGCTGGCCAACTGGTTTGCCGATTTGGGGTTGGAGTGCCGCCGCCAGCCGGTGCCCGGCAGTCGCAACAAACATAACCTGCTGGCCAACCTGGGCACTGGCCAAGGTGGCCTATTGCTGGCCGGGCACACAGACACAGTACCGTTCGATGAAGGCCGTTGGCAGCATGATCCCTTTCGGCTAACCGAAAAAGATAACCTTTGGTATGGCTTGGGAACTTGTGACATGAAGGGTTTCTTTGCCTTGATATTGGAGACCTTGAAACAACTGCCGCTGACACAAATGAAGCGACCTCTTTATATTCTCGCCAGTGCCGATGAAGAAACCACAATGAATGGGGCCAAGGCCTTTGCCGCCAACGCTGCAATCAAGCCTGAATTTGCCATCATAGGCGAACCCACCAGCCTACGGCCGGTTTATATGCATAAAGGGCACATGGCTCAAGGCATTCGAGTAACGGGCCGCAGCGGCCACTCGTCAGATCCGGCCAAGGGACTCAATGCCATAGAAGTGATGCATCTGATCATAGGCCGACTACTTAAACTCAAGCAGCATTTGAGCGAACACTATCGCGAAGATGCCTTCAGTGTACCTTACCCAACCATGAACTTTGGCCATGTCCACGGCGGCGATGCAGCCAACCGTATCTGTGGTTGCTGTGATCTGCATCTGGATATTCGCCCGCTTCCCGGTTTGGCTTTGACCGATCTGCAACTCATGCTGCAGCAGTATTTACAGCCGGTCTGCGAACAATTCCCAGGATCAGTTTCCATCAGCGAACTCTATCCCGGCTCAGAGCCGTTTGCCGATGATAGAGACTCTCCCTGGAGCCAACTGGTCGCCAGCCTGGCGGGACAGCCACCTCAAGTGGTGAACTATGCCACCGAGGCGCCTTATATTCGGCAACTGGGGTGCCACACTCTGGTATTGGGACCCGGCAGCATAGAGCAGGCTCATCAACCGGATGAATATTTGGATACGGCGCAGATCAAACCTACGATAAACTTGCTGAAACAGCTTATTTATCATGCCTGTATAAAATAATGATCCAGCCCACAGCTGCTGGAAACAACGTAAGGCAAATACCTCAGCGTATTGACCATAGGGCACAGTGCTGGTTATTGTGCTCTACTCAAGTCCGCCCGAAACGACGACTCTTTCTCACTATTCTTTGGAGCAATCAACACGATGGCAGATATGTATGCATCCTTAAGATCCAACGTCAGTATGCTTGGGCAGATCCTCGGCGACACCATGCGATCCGATCTGGGGGAGCCATTTCTCGATAAGGTGGAGCAGATCCGTCAACTGGCCAAGAGTTCCCGTCAGGGTGATGAAAGCGCCCGTCAGCAGATGTTGGAACTGCTGACGGCCTTGCCCGATGACGAACTGGTGCCGGTCACCAAAGCCTTTAACCAATTTCTCAACCTGGCGAATATCGCCGAGCAGTTTCATACCATCAGCCGCAACTGTGATGAACTGGTGTGTGTACCGGATCCCGTGGAGCAACTGCTCGGACGTATGCTGAACGGACCGATAGATCAGAAGCAGATGCTGTCCTGTCTGAGGGAGATGAACATAGATCTGGTACTGACGGCACACCCGACCGAGATATCCCGCCGCACCCTGATCCAGAAGTACTCATCTGTGGTCGATTGTCTGACGGCACTGGAAAACGATCAGCTCAGCGAGCGCGAGTTTAAACAGATCAATCTGCGACTGCGGCAACTAATTGCCCAGATTTGGCATACCAATGAGATCCGCCGCGAACGCCCGACACCGGTAGATGAAGCCCGCTGGGGTTTGGCGACTATCGAAACCTCACTGTGGCAGGCGATTCCCGACTTTTTACGCCAGCTCAACGACCAGGTAGAAGAGCGCACCGGCAGCCAGCTACCGATTGATATCGCTCCGGTGCGATTCTCCAGCTGGATGGGTGGCGACCGTGATGGCAACCCCTTTGTTACCGCCAAGGTCACTCAGGAAGTATTGGATCGTAATCGCCATGCCGCCGCCAGACTCTATCTCAAAGATATCGTCTCTCTGGTTGGCGAATTGTCTATGGAAGAAGCCAACGAGGAGATGAGCCAGTATACCAACGGCAGCTGTGAACCTTATCGTGACGTGCTCAGAGATCTGCGCCAAAAGCTGCGCAACACCATAGACTATCTCAATGCCCGCCTCGAAGGTCATCAGCCTGAGGTCGACAGCCATAGCATCATCTGGCATCAGGACGACCTGAAAAAGCCGCTGCTGATGCTGTATCAAAGCCTGTGCGATTGCGGCATGAGTCTGATAGCCAATGGCTTGCTGCTGGATATGTTGCGCCGCTTGGCCTGCTTCGGCATTCATATGCTGAGGTTGGATATCCGCCAGGATGCAGAGCGCCACGCCAATGCCATTGCCGAGCTTACCCGCTATCTGGGCATGGGTGACTTCAACCATTGGGATGAGACAGAAAAGCAGGCCTTCCTGCTCAGGGAACTGGCCAACCGCAGACCCTTGATCCCGGTAAACTGGCAGCCATCAGACGAGGTGGCCGAGGTACTGGCAACCTGCCGCTTGATAGCCACTCAGCCTCAACAAGCGCTGGGTTCCTATGTGATATCCATGGCCAGCCAACCATCCGACGTGTTGGCGGTACTCTTGCTGCTCAAGGAAACCGGCTGTCACTATCCCATGCGGGTAGTGCCGCTGTTTGAGACCCTGGATGACCTCAACAATGCCGCCGATTGCATCTCTGCCCTGCTCGATATCGATTGGTATCTGGGTTACACCAAAGGCATGCAGGAAGTGATGATTGGCTATTCGGATTCGGCCAAGGATGCCGGAGTCATGGCCGCGGCCTGGGCACAATATCGGGCGCAAGAACAACTAGTTGCGGTATGCAAGAAGGCTGGCGTCAAACTGACCCTATTCCACGGCCGTGGCGGTACTATCGGTCGTGGCGGCGGCCCGGCTCACCAGGCGATTCTGTCACAGCCTCCGGGCTCAGTTGACGGACGGATCCGGGTGACAGAGCAGGGAGAGATGATCCGCTTCAAGTTCGGTCTCCCTAAGTTGGCAGTGCAGTCACTGGCGCTTTACACCTCAGCGGTGATGGAAGCCACTTTGCTTCCGCCTCCCGAGCCTAAACAGGAATGGCGGCAATGCATGCAGCGACTGGCCGATGAATCTGTACTGGCCTACCGCAGCATAGTCAGGGAAGAAGCTGACTTTGTTGCCTATTTCAGAGCCGCAACGCCTGAAGTGGAGCTGGGTAAGCTGCCACTCGGCAGTCGACCGGCCAAACGCCGGGTGGATGGAGGTATCGAAAGCCTGCGCGCCATTCCCTGGATATTTGCCTGGTCACAGAACCGTTTGATGCTGCCGGCCTGGCTCGGTGCCGGTGAGGCGCTAGAAGCCGCGGCCAAACGAGGAGAGCTTTCTCTGCTACAGGAGATGGAACGTCAGTGGCCCTTCTTCAACACCCGTATCTCCATGCTGGAAATGGTGTATGCCAAGGCAGAACCCAACCTCGCCCGCTATTACGACACCTGCCTGGTGCCTGAAGACCTGCGTCATTTGGGTGAAGCTCTCAGGGAGAGGCTGCAACAGGGGATCCAGGCGGTACTCGAACTGACCCGCTCTGACAGCCTGATGTCGCATACTCCCTGGAACAGGGAATCGGTGCGGCTTCGAAACCCCTATATCGACCCGCTCAACTTCCTGCAGGCCGAGTTGTTGGCCCGAAGTCGCAAGGAACAGGAAACTTCGGAACAATTGCAACTGGCGCTGATGCTGACCATAGCCGGTGTCGCGGCGGGCATGAGGAATACAGGATGAGGCTGCCCCTACTGCTGTCTCTGTGGTTGATGCTGATGTTGGGCGGCTGTGTCAGCCAATACAGCATCAGCGAAGGACAGCTGGAATCCTATCTGAATAAAGAGCTGCAACTGGATATGCAAGACACCCAGGGGCCACTGGCAACAGAGATCCAGTTGAATCGGGTAACAGTCAAATTGGGGCACAAGCCGGATACCATGGCGGTGAAAGCCACCTCGGAACTGATACTCAGAACGCCGCTGTTTCCCCTGCGTGCCAGCCTGACAACAGAGTTTGAGGCCAAGCCTTGGTATGACAACCAAACCCATGGCGTCTATCTCCGTGGTCTGGAGTTGACCTCTGTCGAGTCCAATCCCAAGGATATTCAGCGGGCTTTGCAAGGTATTGCCCCACAGTTGATGGGCTTCATCCGCAACTTCCTCGAAAGTCAGCCGGTTTATGTTCTGGACCCCCAGGACAGCAACCAAGCGAGGCTGGCCGATATGACCAAGAGCCTTCAGGTTAAACCAGGCAAGCTGGTGCTGGAGTTTAAATAATCGATATTCAGAGCACAAAAAAGACGCAGCCTTGGCTGCGTCTTTTTATTTAACCTATTACTGGTTTAACCTATTACTGCCTTTGACTATTTGGCAAATCGACCAATAGAGGAGTAGTCAACAATAACCGCCTCGCCCAGCAACTCGCGGCGCAGCATGTCATAGGCTACTGCGCTGCTAAGACTGCGAACCAGCTCTCGAGAACGTCTTGGCAGCTGAATCATCTGGCTGTAACAACCTCCCTTGGTTGCCAAGGCTATGGCGACAGTACCGACAGGCTTCTCCTCTGTGCCACCATCAGGACCGGCAATACCACTGGTGGCCAGAGCATAGTCGCTATCCAGTATCGCCCTAGCCCCCATCGCCATCTCCTCAACGGTGGCAATCGACACAGCGCCATGGTCATCCAGTGTTGAAGGTTGAACCCCAAGAATACGCACCTTGCTCTCATTGCTGTAGGTCACCAACCCCTGATGCAAATAGGAAGAACTGCCAGGAAAAGCCACCAATTGGCTGGTCAACATACCTCCGGTACAGGACTCGGCCAGACTAAGACTAAGGCCTGAATTCAACAACCTGTGATGGATCTCTTCCGCCAGTGTCGCGCGATTTTCGGCAACAACCGCAGTACCCAAAACCTGTCGTACATGATTGGTGACTCGGGGTAACAGAGCAATGGCCTTATCACCGCGGGCAAACAACTTGATCTCTATATGTGGCATAGAGGAGCGATAACCTATGGTGATCCCTGCTGGCAACTCCAATGCTTCCAGCTTATCGGCCAGCGTCGATTCGCCATGGCCCAGGGTCAACAGCTTGTTCAATGCGACTTTTGCATCCAGGCCGAACTCCTGTTTGATAAAGGGTAGAAACTGCTCCTGAACCATATGTTTCAGCTCAAATGGCACCCCTGGAGTGAAGTAGAGCCAAGCACGATTGAGTTTGACTCTAAAGCCACAGGCCGTGCCAACCGGATTATCCACCATGACGGCAGACTCAGGCAGTAAAGCCTGTTTCAGATTACTGGCCGGCATCTCTCTGTTGTTACGGCTGAACCAGGCCTCCATCTTGGCACGCCATTCGGCGTTCTCAACCAGAGGCTCACCCTTGGCCTTGGCCATAGCTTCGGCCGAGAGATCGTCGCTGGTTGGCCCCAAACCACCATTAACCAGAATGATATCGGCATGGAGACTACGCTCCTGAAATACGGCTATCAGATCTTCGAGTCTATCCCCCACTGTGACCCTGCGCTGCACCTCAATCCCATGCTCCATCATCACATTGGCAAACCAGGCGGCATTGGTATCTACTATCTGACCGGACAACACCTCCTCTCCGGTACAAATCATCTCTAACTTCATTCAAAGATCCCTTTGGCAAAAACTGCATATACGTTAAGTAACCACTGGATGAATAGCAAGCACGGCTTGGAAGACACAAGAAAGGGAGAAACAGGGAGAGTGGAAAACCAGCATGACACGCAGTTTCGAGAGTTGTACGCACGTTAGTTTGCAGGGGCAGAAGTCGATTTGTCGCGGGGTAAAGTTCAACGCAGTTCTGGATAAAAAGTCTGTGGATAAAAACGAAAAAAGCCTCATCTTTCGATGAGGCTTTCTCTTTAAGTTGGCGGAGCGGACGGGACTCGAACCCGCGACCCCCGGCGTGACAGGCCGGTATTCTAACCAACTGAACTACCGCTCCTTTAGTATCACGCCTTGGCGCACTACTAAAATTGGGCGTCTGGCGATGACCTACTCTCACATGGGGAGACCCCACACTACCATCGGCGCGATTGCGTTTCACTTCTGAGTTCGGGATGGGATCAGGTGGGACCACAATGCTATTGTCACCAGACATATTTGAGAATTTGGAAAGCTGTTGCTTTGAAATATGGTGGTCGCTACTGGGATCGAACCAGTGACCCCCTCCTTGTAAGGGAGGTGCTCTCCCGGCTGAGCTAAGCGACCGGTATTCTTGGCTGTGCTCTTTTCAGAGCCTGAGTTCAAACTTCAATCAAGTATCAACTTCTTCAAGTCCGTAAAACCCATCTGGGTTGTATGGTTAAGCCTCTCGAGTCATTAGTACAGGTTAGCTCAACGCCTCGCAACGCTTACACACCCTGCCTATCAACGTCCTGGTCTCGAACGGCTCTTCAGAGGGCTCCAGGCCCTAGGGATGACTCATCTTGGGGCTCGCTTCCCGCTTAGATGCTTTCAGCGGTTATCGATTCCGAACGTAGCTACCGGGCAATGCCATTGGCATGACAACCCGAACACCAGCGGTTCGTCCACTCCGGTCCTCTCGTACTAGGAGCAGCTCCCCTCAATCATCCAACGCCCACGGCAGATAGGGACCGAACTGTCTCACGACGTTCTGAACCCAGCTCGCGTACCACTTTAAATGGCGAACAGCCATACCCTTGGGACCGACTTCAGCCCCAGGATGTGATGAGCCGACATCGAGGTGCCAAACACCGCCGTCGATATGAACTCTTGGGCGGTATCAGCCTGTTATCCCCGGAGTACCTTTTATCCGTTGAGCGATGGCCCTTCCATTCAGAACCACCGGATCACTATGACCTGCTTTCGCACCTGCTCGACGTGTCTGTCTCGCAGTTAAGCTGGCTTATGCCATTACACTAACCGTACGATGTCCGACCGTACTTAGCCAACCTTCGTGCTCCTCCGTTACTCTTTGGGAGGAGACCGCCCCAGTCAAACTACCCACCAGGCACTGTCCCTAACCCCGATTAGGGGCCCAGGTTAGAACATCAACACTACAAGGGTGGTATTTCAAGGTTGACTCCAACAAGACTGGCGTCTCATCTTCATAGTCTCCCACCTATCCTACACATGTAGGGTCAATGTTCAGTGCCAAGCTATAGTAAAGGTTCACGGGGTCTTTCCGTCTAGCCGCGGGTATACGGCATCTTCACCGCAATTTCAACTTCACTGAGTCTCGGCTGGAGACAGCGTGGCCATCATTACGCCATTCGTGCAGGTCGGAACTTACCCGACAAGGAATTTCGCTACCTTAGGACCGTTATAGTTACGGCCGCCGTTTACCGGGGCTTCGATCATGAGCTTCTCCGAAGATAACCCAATCAATTAACCTTCCGGCACCGGGCAGGCGTCACACCGTATACGTCATCTTGCGATTTTGCACAGTGCTGTGTTTTTGATAAACAGTTGCAGCCACCTGGTATCTGCGACTCCCGTCAGCTCAGAGAGCAAGTCTCATCACCAACAGGAGCGTACCTTCTCCCGAAGTTACGGTACCATTTTGCCTAGTTCCTTCAGCCGAGTTCTCTCAAGCGCCTTGGTATTCTCTACCCGACCACCTGTGTCGGTTTGGGGTACGATTCCTGCTAACCTGAAGCTTAGAAGATTTTCCTGGAAGCATGGCATCAACCACTTCATCCCCTTAGGGACTCGTCGTCAGCTCTCAGTGTATGTGTGCCCGGATTTGCCTAAGCACACCACCTACTACCTTAAACGCGGACTACCAACGCCGCGCCGGCCTAGCCTTCTCCGTCTCTCCATCGCAGTTAGCAGAAGTACGGGAATATTAACCCGTTTCCCATCGACTACGCCTTTCAGCCTCGCCTTAGGGGTCGACTCACCCTGCCCCGATTAACGTTGGACAGGAACCCTTGGTCTTTCGGCGAGGGGGTTTTTCACCCCCTTTATCGTTACTCATGTCAGCATTCGCACTTCTGATACCTCCAGCGTGGGTTACCCCTTCGCCTTCAACGGCTTACAGAACGCTCCTCTACCGCACTGATGCAAGCATCAGTACCCGTAGCTTCGGTGAATTGCTTAGCCCCGTTACATCTTCCGCGCAGGCCGACTCGACTAGTGAGCTATTACGCTTTCTTTAAATGATGGCTGCTTCTAAGCCAACATCCTAGCTGTCTAAGCCTTCCCACATCGTTTCCCACTTAGCAATTACTTTGGGACCTTAGCTGACGGTCTGGGTTGTTTCCCTTTTGACGACGGACGTTAGCACCCGCCGTCTGTCTCCCGG